>JALVYB010000027.1 GCA_027038175.1 Caldifarciminota bacterium
GTGCCCTCATATTTTTTCACAGGTTCCTCGAGTTTCTCAAAAAACGTATTAATAAGGCGTAAAACCTCCTCCGGGTCAAGTTGTTCACTTAGAGATGTGAAGCCTGCAATATCTGCAAAAAGGACGGTTACAAGTTTACGCTCCCCCAGGGCTTTTCTGGCTTTCTCACGGTCCAGTTTTGCCCCACAGTATATGCAAAATATCGCATCATCCGGATTTTCTCTTCCACAGGCAGGGCACTTCATATTCTAATTATGATATATCATAAGTGGAATGTCAAGGGTGAATCTGAATTGCCCCGTTAATAATAAGTATAGAAAATGTTCGTATTACGAATTTAAATCATAAGTGTTGTAAAAATTGACACTCTAACCTTGAAAACAAACAATTATATAAACCTTTGAAAAAATCCCGGTAATATCTCATAAAGCAGCCGTTTTAACCTGTATTTTTTCAATAAATCAACATCTCTTCCTATAACTACTATGGTGGAGTTTTTAAATGGAATATGTATGGTTTTGCCAAATGTGGACAATTCTCTTTTATGCCAGTAAGACCTGTGTATTTCAAGCGGGTTGGAAAAACTCGCTCCTTGTTTATGAAATTTAGAGGGAGTTGCTATAATAACATTTCTGTTTTTCTGTGTGAGGTTCTGTATTAGGCTTATACCATCATTCTTATTTATATGTTCAAGTACATCTATCATTAGCACAACATCATAGGAAGCAGTTTGCTTTTTTGAAAAGTTTACGATATCTTCTATGTAGATGTTGTCATAAATATAGTTATGACAGGGTGTAATATAATCTTTAAACCCTTCTACCCCATCAATTCGCAACTGAAATTTACCAAAGACTTTTTTGTTCTCACCCCATACCTCAAGGTATTCCCTTGCAAGAAAACCATATTTTCCAAATCCCACACCAAGGTCAAGTATGCTTGATGGTCTGAGCCTCAAGAGTATATCTATGATTATAGGGATTTGCTCAAAATAACTACTTGGCATGGGATAAATTATTCATTAACACTGGCGTTCAGTCTATTCTTCAAATGTTTGAGATATTGGACCGCCTCATATCCCATTGAAATAAGCGGAAAGACAGAGCAATTTGTCAAAAGAAGGTCATCTATGTTATATTCTTTGATGGTCCTATCACCAAGAGGTGTTCCGGGGATGGGAGAATATTCACTCAACATTGCCTTTATTCCAAGAGAGTTCACGTGATAAAGGGCATTCTCCACCTCATCAATACTCATTTCTGGAAGTCCCATAAAAATATATGCCGTAATGTTCTTCCTCTCAAAACCAGCCTTCAAAAGGTTACCCACAGCCCTATCGAATTCATTTGTGTATACCTTACCTCCAAGTTCTCTCTGTTTGCTTTCGTCACTTGTCTCAAATCCAAGATATATGGTTTTAAATCCCGCTCTTTTCATGAGAATGGCAGTATCCATGTCAATGAATCTGGCATGAAGTGCGTTGGGTGTATGAAAATTTGCTTTTATACCCCTTTCTATTACCTTCTCAAGGAATGGAATAAATGCATCCTTTTTTCTGACAAGTAAGGCATCATCATAAAAGGCTACATTCTTTACTCCTTTTTCTGTCCACCTCTCAACCTCACGGAGAACTCTTTCAATGTCAAGGATTCTGAATACTGGTTTCAGCAAATAAGAAGCGCAGTAAGGGCATCTAAAGGGACATCCTTCAGTTAGTCTGATGACGATATAGGGCAAATATCCGTATAGAGACCATGACGGCAATATTGCCATATCGGAACGATATTTTATATCAAATATTTCTGAAAGGGGATTAAATGCCTCACCACTTATAACATTATCTGCACCAAGTTCTTTTACGAACTCAGGTAGTAAAGTGGATAACACTCCACCTGTTATAATTTTCACCTCGTTTGCAAGTATATTTCTTGTGGCTTCTATAACCTCTTTCACACCCGGATACCAGTAAGTCATTCCTGTGTATATGAGTACAAACTCCGGCTTGAAACCTTTTATTAGACGTACATAATACTCAAGAGGAATTCCAAATCTCTTAAACTTCCTTCTTACAAAAGAGAGGATCTGAGGTTTCTCAACCTCAACACCTATGAACTTACCTTTTCCAAACTCATCTTTGAACCTGAAACCATACGAATCCACATAAGGACTGTATCTATCGAGGAAATCGAAAAAAGATACATCCACCTTACCGCTTGATTTTAAAAAATTATATACTCTAAGTGCTCCATACGGTTTTAACCAGAAGTCGTATAAAGTAAAATCATATACGGGTGGATTTACAACAATTGCTTTAATCACGATACCTGTAAAATTTACCCTGAAATGTACCCTTTTCCTTCATTATTTTCTCCACGAGGTTAGGTATGATGTGCTTATCAGAGGTCCACAGCGGAGCCCTCAACCTTCTTTTTGAAGCAAATCCCTGAAGTCTATGTATAACCATATCAGGTCTTATATTCTCAAGAAATCTTACAACAAGTTGAGCATACTCTTCGGGGTTTTCATAAACCTTTATCTTCCCACGTTCATATAATTTTTCAAGATCAGTGCCTTTTACAACGTATAAATTATGAATTTTTATCCCATCAACACCAAGAAGTGAAAGTATTCTTCCTCCATCAATGATTTCTGGTTCAAGCTCGTCAAAAAGGCCAAAAATCATATGTGCTATTACATGTAATCCCCTTTTCTTCGCACGTAAGATAGCATCAATTGAGTCTGAAGGCAAGTGAAAGCGTCGTGATTTTCTGAGTACCCTATAATTAAAACTCTGTACTCCCAGTTCAAGCATGACAAAATACTTCTCCTGTAATTCTGATAGTACGTCCAGCACACTATTACTAACAAGATCAGGTCGGGTTGATATGGATATACCCACTATATTTTTACTTGCAGAAAGCCCTTCACCATACAGTTCTTTTAATCTTTCTAATGGCGCGTACGTGTTGCTGTAAGCCTGAAAATATACTATAAACTTCTCTGCCCCATAAGATTCTCTTAATTTCTCTATACCACTTAAAACCTGTTCTCTTATGGGAATGTGGGGGTTCACGTAAGAGGCTCTTGCTCCTTCTTCATCACAGAAAATGCATCCACCCCTTGCAAGAGTTCCATCTCTATTGGGACATGTAAAACCCGCATCTACAGCAACTCTGTATACTTTTGCATTGAACTTCTCCCTGAAAAAGAGGGAGGCCTTTCTGTACAACATTAAAATTCAAGTTTCTTGAGGGGCTTATCTATATGATGGTAAACTTCTACTTCTATCTCTTCTTCAGAATGTGAAAATAGTTTATAAATAGGTGTTCCTGATTTACCAATAATCCATGGAAGAACTTTAATCAGAAATATTAAGGCCAATATACCAACAATCATTATAAGGAAAAATCCTACAAATGAAACAAGTGAATCTACAATGGCATTCTCATGCCTGGCCTTGACTAACTCCTGCAAGTTCTTTAATACCTCAATCATTTTTCCAGCAACTCCAGGGCTTCTGGTAGGTTTATATCAATATTGCCTACCTGGACATCATATTCACCGTTATCCATTATACCAATATAGACCTCTCCACTTTTTATTCTGGCATTTCTTTTGAGTTCTCCACTTTTTGCTATCACCACATTAACAGAATCATCTTTGTTCTCGGCTCGCAACAAAAACAGATGGTAATTTGAAGTCGTAAATAGAGGCGATATTTCAACCGTCTCATCATTCAGACTCATGATATTACATGGCTTAAGATGTGTGGTTGCAGTCGTTGGATAGAATGACATTCCCTTGCCTTCATAACTGTATGCAAAGTTTTTACAACTATCAGTGCTTATGTGCTGCCATTTAATTTTGTTTTTGTAAACAGCAACAAATACCGGCGAATATGTATACATACCATTGAAGTAAGGATTACCCTCAACCTTCAGTTTTTTTCCATCTATCTGAATCGTATAAACCCGCTCCTGGATTTTTCCCCTGCCCAAACTCCATTCCTCAAGTAGAGCAATACTGTATTTATCTATCTTCAGGAGATTTACAATCATCTGCATATGTGAGCGACTGCCATTCTCACACATACCATTAATTTTTCCAATGTCACCTTTCCCTATGTCTTTTATAACTGCCTTTGATGACCCTCCAAATAACATTGTGAGAACCAGAATATAAATCAATTCTCTCCCTCCATTTATTACAAACTATATTTTACTCCAACTAAAAAGAAATATCAACATGTAGCAAGCAGGTATGAAACACTTCACATTTACACGTTCTACTTTTCGGCGGATTTTTTGATGGTATTTTCAGATGAGGGCTTACTTGCTGGAACGACTCTAAAATCATCAAAAAACACATAACTATCCGCCTTTGACCATAATCCAATTTTTCCTGAAATTGGCGTCTTATTTGTGTAGTCTATGTACTTTTTGCCGTTTAAATACCCGAGAACCCTTTTGCCATTTATCACCACTTTTAATGTATGCCATGTGCGGGAAGGTGTTTTTACCCTTCTTATCCACTGGACAACGCTTCTTTTACCATGCCTCATCCTGAAAAGAACGATGTTATTCTCAAGAGGGTTTGCTCTTATCACAAGGTAATCTCCATTGGGCTTGATATCAAAGGCAATGCCTGCTGCCCGGTCAATTCTGCCACTTATCGCCTTAAACTTAACGGAAATCGTTCCCTGAGTGAAGCTATCTATCTCCTTGTAAATACTCAGCGGGAAATACTTATAAGCCTCAAGATTGTCAAGAAACTCGGCATACCGCTCACCATACAGTTTCTTTGCTTTATCAACAATCCCTTCTGCTAAAAGACCCTGCTCCCATTTTCTTCCATCCACAGCGTAGACAATGTTCTTTCCGTCAACATCCACATGCCACTTTCCCACAAAAGCGGAAAACTCTCTTGCTGGCGCATTGGGCGTGTCATTCTCAAAAGTAACGAGTTTAATCTCGCCTGAGTAAAGAAGTCCACTCATAACAATAAACATCGTTATATACTTATACATACTCACCTCCCCTTCTTGTGCGGTTTAATAAAATATAAACCAGCATCAAAGTAATCGGTAGTAAAACCACATATACAAACAAAACTCCCAATTTCCATTTCCCCTTTGCAACAAGCGGATAGCCCCTAAAAGACATTTCTTTCTTATCCTCTTTTAATTTTA
The DNA here is from genome assembly GCA_027038175.1 of Caldifarciminota bacterium. Classification (GTDB taxonomy): domain Bacteria; phylum Hydrothermota; class Hydrothermia; order UBA1063; family CAJXJZ01; genus CAJXJZ01. The sequence continues at coordinate 5,189 of JALVYB010000027.1, forward strand.
AACCGCTTAAGTCCTGAAGCACCATAAATATTTCCTCTTCACTGTTTGAGTAGGTTTTCATGCTCCTGTGGCCCAGTGAATAAACAAAGAAACCGTAATTTTTCTCAAGTTCTTTGCTCCCGGCATATTCAATTTTAACATCCCTCTTTATGAGCCTGAGCCTCTTTAGAAAATCGTTTTCAAAGTCCTTTGCCCTACTGTCAGTCGGGTCAAGGTATATTTTGATACGAATCTCAGGGAGCTTTTTCAAAAATGCAGTTTTTGCCGGGGAGAAAGAATTTCTATGGCTCTCTGTAAGGTCAAAATTGTAATTAATATGGGCAATAAGAAACATGAACAACAGAAATACAACCAGGGAAACGACAGTGCGTCCTGATTTTCTCCTTATACCAGCATCAAAAAACACGCTGGCAAGGTAAGTAAATAACAAAGATAAGCCCAGAAAATACAGCACAACTTTTAGAGAAAAAATCCCTTCTTCAAAGAACTTTAGATTCCGTGTAATTGACCATGCAGATAGAGGTTCTAAAAAAGCAAGAAGGTGCATATCCTTTCCAAAGTCAATAAACCAGGAGAGTATAATCACAAACAGAGAAAAAATTGCAGCCTGTGCACTTTCCTCGAATAATGAAGCGGAAAAGAGCGATACAGAAAGCACAAAAAGCCCGTACAAGAAATAACCCATAAGGAGCAACACGCTTTCGCAGTCCGGAATATGCCCGCCTAAAAACCTCCAGTAAATAAAGGATGGCAGCAAAAGGCTCAATGAAACAAGGAGAAAAAATATACCCGCAATAACTTTTGAAAGGAATACCCTGTAAATGGAGAACGGATACTGCGCTATAAGATAAAAAGTACCGTATTTCTTTTCATCTGTGATAAGTTTTATAAGCACAAATGGGGCAAGAAGGGAAAAGAGCACAAAAAAACCACCGAAAGTGGGAACAAAAACCCCTGGCACAGGCTCAAAACCTGTTGCATATAACGGGTCACGGAGAGCCGCAAGGCTTGCCTTTGAATAAAGGTCAACAGCCATATAAAAACTGTATCCAATAAGAAGAGATAACAGCACAAGCAGTATAAACCCTGCCTTTGACCTTAAAATATCCTTTGTCTCTTTACCAATCAATTTGCCCCTCTTCATTTTTAATTGCATTCACAAAAATATCCTCAATACCACCTTTATTTGGGCTGTATCTTTCTTTAAGTTCTCTTAAAGTTCCTTCTGCTACAATTCTGCCCGAGGAAAGCAGGATGTATCTGTCGCAGATTTTTTCAGCATAGTTTAACTGATGAATGGAGAGCACAAACGCCCTGTTCTTTGCCTCATCCTTCAAGAGACTCTCAATCTCCATCATTTTTAAGGGGTCAAACCCTTCAAAAGGCTCGTCAAGAACCGATATAGCCCTGCGGGGTGCAAGGGCAATGTACAGTTTAAGTCGCTGATGCCATCCTTTTGAGAGTTCCTTCATTCTCTTTGAATAGATTTTGTTAAGTTTAAGAAATTCCAGAATGCTTTTATTCCTGTAACCTGTGACATCGTGGAAAAAACTCAGGAACTCAAAGACGTAATAATCAGGATAAAGGGTCATTTTTTCAGGCATAAAGGATACAAATTCCTTTGCATCCTTAAAACTCTCTATCCTCCTGCCTTTTATAAACACCACTCCTGAGTCTGGAAACTCAAAACCCGTGATGATTTTCAAGAAAGTAGACTTACCCGCACCATTGGGTCCTATGATGCAGGTTATACAATTATCTGGAATTTGCGTGGATACCCCGTAAAGAGCCTTAATTCCGTTGTATGACTTTATAATATCCTTTATCTCGATAATGTATTCCAAATATTCCCTCTCTTCAGTTTGTAAAAATAGTATAAAGCCCGTATGCTGGGTTAGAAAGGGTTAGTAAATACTTATAATTTTGATTAAACCTATTCTTCTATCCTGAATATATAAGTACTGTCTGCAAGAAAATCTGGAATTTCCACATATAAATATTTACCGTGTAAATAAGTGCCCACTCCATCGCGGTCATTGGGTATATTCGTCGGAAACTGATATTGCCCTACTATATTGTGTAATGTGTCTATTACGAATATCTTTACCGTATCACCCTTTAATGTATCTCGCATGCCTATGTATAACCTGCCTTCTTTATCACAACTTGCTCCCCCTATGTCATATCCGGGATATTCTGCACGGGTTAATAATTTGTATGGCTCTAATCTGTATAAAAACATGGCTGATACTGCGTACTTAGTTACTGGTCCCCACAAAAGAGCATAATCTTTCCCGCAGAAATCAAGGGAAATGCCTTTCGATTTCCATGTATAGTGTACTTGGGACATACTGTCTGGTATAATCTCTCTTATGAGTTCTCCCGTCGATAGTTTAAAAAGATATACAGAATCAAAATTACCTACCTGGAAATATACACCATCTCTGGATATTTCAGCAAAATTTAAGTTGGACCCTACTAAATATTTTGTATATAAAAGCTGAACTTCTGGATAAATCCTGCTTACAAAAACACTATCTCCCCTCACTGCCACAAAATAATCGCCTTCCTTCGATACACTACCAAACAGATATGGATATTCATATCTCTCATATACCCTCCTATTTATTAAATCTACATATGTCTCAACTGTAAAATAGTCACTATCCTCCTCATTTATATTCCATCCCTCATATAAGAACTCTACTTCAGCAAAATCCGTATCCTCTATCTCATGTACGTCGTATATTCCTATACAATGCCCATCTATTATGGTATCTAACCTCGTGGTGTCTTCCCAGTCCTCTCCACTCGGATATATATACCCTATCCTTGTTCCCATACTACTTATTATGTCTGTAAAATCCTCCTCCTTATATATCTCTCCATGTCCGTTCATAAAATATAATTTTTCTTTATCATTTACACTGTCTTCTACGAATATTACAAATATTAAGTTGTTATTGTATATCTTGTATTGGATACCGGACACTGGATAGCCGTTAACACTTGTACCTCCTATCTTCATGTACCATACCCTCTTTCCATCATGAAATATACCATAATCGTTGTTGCCATAACTTATGGCATACCACATAATACTATCATCGGTGGTGTCTATCTCTGCCCACATCAGTGTGTGCTTTACTGCTCCTATTTTATGCAAGGTTAATGTGAATATTAGACTTGTTATTAATGTAACCATAAAAACCTCCTATATTGCTCTCTTTTAACTTACACTACCCTATTCCCTCTTAAAAATATAGGTAGAATCAGTTAACTGCATAACGAAATATTTATCATAGGATATTAACTGCCATATTCCCCCGGCACTGTGTGTACCCATAGGACAACTGTATACTACCACAGGCGTATCCTCAGGCGTCTTGTATTCCACAAATATGGAGTCTTTTGTAGGAGGGACTTTTAAAAACAATGCACTACCCGAATCTATCACTGTTCCATCCAATAATATGCTCTGTGTCGTGTCTTCGTATTTGTTTACAAGCTGAAAATCAGGAAGATGGTATATAAAGAATGATTTGTTATCTGCGGTGCTCACATAGTAATATTCATTACCTTCAAATCCACCTGACATTCTTGTAGGATGATTATACACAAGAGGGAGACTGTCTATGGTTAGTTCCTTTAGTAATCTTCCGTCAATTAGATTGTATACAAATATACTGCTGTCAAGGTCTATTACATCAAAGTATTGTTTATACGTGGATACAAACCACTGATTACTGTGATAGGGTAATGCCATAACATAGTGCTCGGTAAAATCAGTTGATATTTTACTAATAAATACGCTGTCATGCCTTACTGCTACCCAGTAATCACTTTCCCTCACCGGATAACCATATTTACCCTCGTATAAATAAGGATATTGGTCTTTGTATAAAACCTCTCTCTTGATTAAGTCTACATACCAGGTCTCAATAAATGTATCTGTCCTTTGCGTATGTATGTTGTATCCTTCAAAACTGAAAGACGCTTTTACAAACTGTGTATCTATTACATCATATATACCTGAAACACCTATACAATGCCCGTTTATTATGGTGTCTAATACCGTGGTATCTTCCCAATCCTCACCATGTGGATGAACATACCCCGTGTATGTCCCCATGTTCCTCACTATGTCATTTAAACTGTCCACACCGTATATCTCTCCATGACCGTTTATGCGATATATCCTCTCCGAACTGTATGTCGTATCATGAGGATTGTATGCGGCTACGGTGAAAATGAGTTTGTTGCCCGGATATACCTTGCATTCTGTCATCTGTACTATATACGGCTCTACAAGGGTTTTCCATTCTCCTATATACCTCACTCTCTTGCCATCATGGTATATGTCATACTCGTTATTTCCATAACCCACCGCATACCACATTATACTGTCATTTGTCGTGTCCATCTCTGCCCAGAAAAGTTCATCCTTCACTGCTCCTATTTTATGCAAGGTCAATGTGAATATTAGACCTGTTATTAATGTAACCATAAAAACCTCCCAATTTGTCCCTGTTATTATATCAACAGTCCTTTCAAATACAATTATGTACATTATAATACATGTACGAGTTTTGTCAAGGGTTTACAGCTTTAAAAATCTATTTCATTGTGGGGCAATATTTTATGAACTTAAAAGTAAATTCGATACTCATCTATCATGTCCATTTTTTCGACAACCATCTTTTCAGAGTAAATTTTGCCACGCCCTTACTTTTAATCAAATCAGTATTGTAAACTCTCCATTGTTCACAGATAAATGTTTATAATAGATATTGTGAAAGTAGTGTCTACTATTCCGGGAAAGTGCACAGGATGCAGGCTGTGTGAACTTGCATGTGTGAATTTCCACAGGGATAATCTCTTTGATTTTCAACCTGCAATAAGGGTTTACAGAGATGAAAGCGGGCTTTCTTTTTATCCCTTTGTCTGCAGGCAGTGCGAGGAGGAGTTCTGCGTAAGCGTATGCCCCACAAACTCCCTTGCGCGCGGTAGTGATGGCGTAGTAAGATGGAACGAAAACACCTGTATTTTCTGCAAGCAGTGTGTTATGGCGTGTGAATATGAGAGCATTCACTTTTCACCCAATAAAAAAGAGATTATTAAATGTGATACGTGCAACGGTGAGTTTTCCTGTGTTAACACCTGTCCGTACGGAGCACTTGAAATAAAGGAGATTGCAATATGAAACATATCCTTTTATCCATTGACCTTTCAAGTAAAAAGATAGAGAAAAAGGAGATTCCACCAGAGCATATTAAAAAGTTCATTGGTGGAAGGGGGCTTGCCGCATATTATCTATTAAAAAACCTTACTCCTTTTGCAGACCCCTTTGGGGAAGAAAACATCATATACATAATGGCAGGGTCCCTGAGCGGTTATATGGTGCCTCTTTCAGGAAGGTCGCAGGTTGTGACAAAGAGCCCTTTAACAGGTGCCATAACATCTTCCAATGTTGGCGGTAACTTTGCCATGGAACTTAAAATGGCTGGTTATCAGGGTATTGAAATTAAAGGTAAGCTGGACAGGCCCGGTTTTATATTGATTTATGATGATAAAGTCAGCATTATATACGATGAGTATTCGTTTATGTTACCTGCGCATATAGCAGACCTTTACTTCAGAAAAAGGACAATAGACGATGCGAGCACAATGACCATAGGCCCTGCAGGTGCTTTAAAATCCCGCATTTCAGCGCTCATGGTTGATGGTCACAGAGCAGCAGGAAGAGGTGGCGTTGGTGCAGTGCTTGGCAGTAAAAATCTAAAGGGCATAGTTGTAAAAGGTTCAGGGCTTATAAAGGGTGCCGATTTTGAGAAATTTAACGAAAAGGCAGAGGAAGTTTTGAAAAAGTTTAAGGAATATCCCGGACGCTCTGGATACGCAAAATATGGCACAACCAGGGTTCTATCTCTTATAAACAGCATTGGGTCTTTGCCATTTAGAAACTTTCACGATGGATTTTGCCCTCATGAGGATAAGATAAACCACGAGATTTACAATAAGAAGATTCTCTTAAGGAACGGAGCATGCGCATCTTGTCCCTTGGGATGCGGAAGGATTACACAGGTATCCGGCAAAAAGGGGCATGGTCCTGAGTATGAAATCATGTGGGCTTTCGGCTCTTCATGCAGTATTGCTGATATTGAAAAGGTGGCTCTTTTGAATTACCTCGCAAATGAGTATGGATATGATGGTATTTCATTGGGTGGAACAATAGCCGCACTCATGGACCTTTTTGAAGCAGGGATTGTAAGGGAAAGTGATATCGGCTTTCCCTTACCTTTTGGAGATGGAGATAATGCAATCAGGGCTGTGGAAGTTATGAAAACAAACAAAGGCATAGGAAAACTTCTAAATGAGGGGTCATACAGGCTCGCAGAGGCATTCGGACATCCTGAGTTTTCAATGAGTTCCAAAAAACAGGAATTCCCTGCCTATGACCCAAGGGGCATAAAAGGTATGGGGCTTGCCTATGCAACAAATACAAGGGGCGGAGACCATACAAAGGCGTTTACAGTAACTCGTGAGGTTTACACGGCAAAGGACCCCAATTACAGGCTTGTTTATGAGGGGAAAGATGAAATAGTAAAATACCTTCAGGACTACCAGTCCATTGTTGATTCAACAGGCACGTGTAGTTTTGGAAGAAGCATATACACTGCCGAGATATATACTGAACTTTTGAACCTTTTGTATGGGTTTGATTATACTGAAGAAGAGCTTTTAAAAGCCGGGGAGCGTATATGGAATGTGGAAAAACTCTTTAATCTGAGAGAAGGGCTTACCAAGGAAGATGACACCTTGCCAGAGAGGCTATTTTCAGAACCCATTAAGAACGGTCCCTCAAAGGGTGAGGTCTATGATAAAGAGGAGTTTTTAAAACTTCGCTCAAGATACTATAAGATAAGGGGCTGGGATGAAGATGGTATCCCGACCTTTGAAAAACTGAAAGAACTGGGGCTGGACAATGAATAGGATTACCATTATAGGTTCGGGCATAGCATCAAGAACCCTTGCAAGAGAACTTATTAAAAAGGGTAATTTTAAAATAGAGGTTTTCACCAGGGATAAATTCCCATATTCCAGAATGGCAATACTGGATGTTTTGAAAAAAGAAGTTGAAAAAAACCACATAAAACTTATTTTCCCGGAAGGTGTTAACATCTACACTGAAAAGGAAGTTGTAAAGATTGACGCTGACAAAAAAATACTCGTATTCAGTGACGGGAACACCCGCCATTACGAGACCCTTGTGGTTGCAACAGGTGCAAGGCCAAAGCGTCTCAATATTCAGGGAGATGGAATTCCTGTTATTACTGTAAGAAATATTGAGGACATAGAAAAAATGGATGCACTCTTAAAAGAAGGGAAAAAACGCGTGCTCATTGCAGGTGGTGGGTTTGTGAGCATGGAAACAGCAAATGCCCTTTATAAAAGAGGCGCTGATATTACAATTGCTGTATCATCCGGTAGAATTCTCTCCCGCATGCTGCCTTCTCAAGCATCTGAATTCGTAGAACAAAGGATTCTTCAAAAGGGAGTCAGGATAGTAAAGAATACCAATATTCAGGGCATTCGGGATAAAAGGGTATTTCTTGACAACGGCACGGATCTGGAAATTGATTTTGTTGTTATAGGAAAGGGTGTTTCAAGGGAGTTGCCTCCTATAGAATCGGGCGGTAAAATACATGAGGAATACGATGCAGATTCACAGTTTAGAACACAGTTCCCCGATGTGTACTTAATCGGGGATGCCCTCTTAACACGGGACCTTATTACCGGTAAGAAAAGACATAACGCCATATGGCCTGTTGCGGAGAAACAGGCGCGAGCACTGGCACAGATACTTGCGGGCAGTGATGTGCATTACAATGGAGATGTAGCGTATAATATGCTATCCGTCTTTGACATGTATATCTTTGTCATAGGCAATCTTCACGAGGGCGCTCTAAAAACCAATATCATAACAGACTCTTCCTTTTATGCGGTAAGTGAAAAACAGAATAAAATCATCGGAATCGCTGCCATTAATCATCCCCTCCCCTATGCCCGTATAGTAAAGAGGTTTTCTGAAAATGGATATTATTCCTGAAATACGCTTAAAACCCATAGGTTATATAGAGTCTCCCTATAAAACACCGCAGGATGCGCCACCGGATTCGTCTTTAAGCGATGTTTCAGCTAAGATAGTGGTTCTTCCTGAATATAAAGAGTGTATATACGGACTTTTCCCTGAAGATACCATATTAATTGTAGCGTATCTGCATCTTTCGGAATATAAAGGACCCATTGTGAAAAGAAGAAGAGATAACCTGCCTGCTGGTGTTTTTGCAACAAGGTCACCGCACAGACCCAACCCCATTGCAACAACCATTACCAAAATAGAGGAAATCGAGGAGAACACCATAATTGTACGGGGAATAGACCTTGTAGATAAAACACCTGTTCTTGACATAAAAATCTGGAATGATAAAAAGGGTAAATAATTGGATAAACAGGAATTACATTCAACCGGTGAAGAAATAGCCAATGCTATAACGCATGGTATAGGGGTTATATTTGCAATAGCAGCCCTGGTAATATTAATAGTGTTTTCTGCGGGAAAAGGGGCAAAGTATATTGTCAGTGTATCAATATACGGCGCGACATTGTTTCTCCTTTATCTTGCTTCAACTCTGTATCACAGCCTTAAGGGAAAAGCGAAGGATGTATTCAGAATATTCGACCACTCAGCCATATATCTTTTAATTGCCGGGACATACACACCTTTCACATTTCTTATAATCAGAGGATGGCAGGGCTGGTTTTTGTTTGGTATAATATGGACACTTGCAATAACCGGAATACTGTTCAAGGTATTTTTTACAGGGCGATTTACTCTTCTGTCAACTCTGCTCTATATTCTTATGGGATGGATTGTTGTGGTGTTTATAAAAAGCGTTATTAAATTTATGCCGCATAACGGCCTTATATTGCTTGTTATGGGCGGTTTATCGTACACACTTGGTGCAGTGTTTTACGTATTTAAATGGTTTAAATTCCATCATGCTGTGTGGCACTTGTTCGTTCTGGCAGGTAGTGTCCTACACTTCTTTGCTATTTTGACCATTATCTAATCTCTTTAGAATAAGAGCGAAACTACCCTCCCCTGAATTTATCTCAATTACCTCTGGAAGGAGTCCAGATTCTTTTGCTTTATCTATTAGTTTCTGCCTATTTTTAAATTCTATTTCATCCCCTACTACTACTTTGTAAAATCTCCTATGTAACTCGGTAAACACAGTCTTTCCGCTATAGGTAATAAAAGCGACTCCTCTTTTAGCCAATAGATTTCTAACTTTTAAAAATGCATTATCTGGATCAAGTAGAATGAATACGTGCAAACTTACAATAAGGTCATACTTTCCTGTCATATCAAAAAAATTCTGTTTTTTAAATGTTACATTGGTAAGCCTGCGTTTTTGAGCATGAGCAATTGATTTAGGAGAGGTATCAATGGAAGTTATTAAAGATTGAGGGAACCTGTAGGAAAGGATTTTTGTAAAAAAGCCATTTCCGCAACCTACTTCAAGAATGTTATCCGGCACATACTTAAACGTACTCGCAAATTTTAAAAATTCTCTTATCAAACTATGCCGCCAGTAGCTAAGAGGATAAACCAAAAAGGCAATCTCTCTTAGAATGTGGTAATCATAATACCTGTCCCCAAGAGGAAGTTTGAATCTCATTTGAGGTTGTATTTAAGTACAATATCCATTTTCCCTGCCCCTATATCTCTTGCCACCACTGAACATTTCACTTTTAAGAGGAAAAATATAGGTCTTTTTTCATTTGAAAGTGTTTCATAATTCCCCTGCCCCTTGGATATTATCATTGGAACGCGATAAAAGAGATCTTTAAATTCTTTGTTTGTATGCTTGATTATAGTTCCAGGAGCGGTGGACCCTGAAGACATTACCTTTGCTATTTCATGAAGCCTGCAGAAATAGGCATCTTCAAGGGTTATATCATTAATTACAGGCTCTTCCCTTGTAATAAAATAAACCTTTTTACCCATCCTGTTTAACTCTTCCACAAGCACTCTATCAAAACAGACCTCCCCGGCATTATCCCCTATGTACATTACTTCACGAGCCGAATTCAGCAGGCTCCTGAATTCATCATAATCAAAAATAGCAAAATCAACATTTAGCGCATGTTCAAGAGAGTTTTCTATATTGAAATCTGTGAGTGAACCGAAATCAATAATATTACCTGCTATGGCTATACGAATTGCGGAAAGCAACCTGTCAGAAGATTCATTCACAATCTCCCTGAGGCGTGGAAGCATATTTATTGCAATCTCGTTGTATTTTCTTTTCTCATCTTTGTATGGGTCTTTGTTACCAGTAATTTCCTTGACTATTGCATGTATTTTTTCTCCCATTTCAACAGGCGTAGCATCGAGAGGGAAACGTGTAAGTTCTTCTGCCACTCTGTTTAAGACTTTTCTTTGCAACATCACATCATCTGTAGATATTTTAGCAGCAAACAACGCCTGTCTCATAAAACACGGGAAACAATCAAGATAGGTTTTCATTTCTCTTTAACCACAAACTTACCTTTTTCACCCCTTTCATTTAATATTACATAAAAGCCAGGAGATAGATTAGACGTATTCAATACATGACACCCATTCGAGAAATCTGATACTCTCAAACCCGATGAAGTGACCACTTTATAGTTCACATCCGAGCATATGGTAACAGATTCTCCTTTCCTGACAGGATTAGGGTATACTCTTATGGAAGTTCCATCCTGCACAGCAGGCGCATCGAGTTTAACAACAAGAATTCCCTCTTTGCTACCAATATAAAGGTTTAAGTTATCATCAACTGTAAGCACATTTCTTACTTCCCAATCTGGAGACTGAATGGGAACAATAGGCGGAGAAGATAGAATAAGTTTAAATGTTTTGTTCTGAGGATTTATAAAATAAAGGGCTGAGTCAGTCAGTGCATAAACCCGACTAAATTTATCACGGGCAAGACTCCTTATGCGCTTACCCCCAAGCAGCGTATGAGGAACAGTATTTGCGTCAAACACAACAAGACCATTATCAGTACCGGCCAGAACATACTCCCCTGCCACAAGCAGCGCCGTAATAGCAGGGGACGGAAGTTCATAATTTATTGCCCTTATCACTGAACCATCTTGATTCAGTAGAATTATGCCTGAGGCCTCTGTGCCCACCCAGATGCGCCTCTGGGAATCCATTACAACGTATGATGGATAATTAACAGAATACACACGCTTTACGGTTCCTCCAGTCCATCTGTAAATTCCATCTCCCCACAAAGCAAGCAGTGTATCCGTGCTCACAAAGAAATCCGTAAACAAAAGCGATGGGAAATCTACAAAATGCTCTACACCTGTATCAGTCACTATAAATAAACCAGTTGAGTTTAAAGAATATGCTCCTATAAACACCCTGTCGTTTCCTGACCTTATGCTTCTTATGGCATCACCTGTTGAATTGCCTATGCCACGAACAAAGGAAAAGGAATCTCTTAATATATCAACATAGAATGCTTTGGATGGCAAGAATTCAGGCTTATTGCCCCAATCAAGAGTGCCGCAGTACAATTTCTCATTTAACACATCCATACTTGTAATTAAATTTGTAGGTATACCACTTCCAAGCCTTTTCACACCATCGCTTGTAACCACCCAGAGTCCCCCGTTGTATAACTCATTCCCGGTATCCGTTATTCGATTAAAATATACATTGCCTTTGAAGACAAACACTGTATACGACATGTCTATTACCCTACGAGAAGTGCCACCTATAACCATATATCCTCCATCACCCGTGCCTACCAGAACCGTGTCGTTTGTAGCCCATATATGATAGACGAAAGAATTTAAATGCTGAATACCAAAATCCTCAGAACTTATATAATACCCCTGTTCGGTGCCCACAAACAGAATAGAATCACTTTTGAAAATACAGGTTATATTATGTGGAAATTCTCTATAATAAGCAGGCTCCTGAGAAAAAATATCCTGTACATAAAGTGCATTTTTTACCGAATAAAATAGCGTGTCACCAAAAACCTCCATCTCGCCGGTGCTATCGGTAGTTATTATGTAAACCACGTCATCATCCGGATTGAGATTGCCGTTCAGCTTTATTCTCAGAATTGCGGTTCTAAGTTGAACAAACAAAAGGTCTTCTGACAGTCTTATCTTTTTTGCAGTAGTAATCCCGGCATAGGGAATAAAATATCTTTCAAAACCACGCATATCAGATGTGTGATAAAAAATTCCTGAATTAACTGGAACCGCAAATATAGTATCATGTTGGCAGGTTACAGACTGTATAATATTGTGTTTTAGACCATGAGATGAAGTGTAATGTAAAAACCCTGCATATTTAGGGGTATCCGTAGAAATGCTTATACCTTCAAAGGATATAATGCCACCATTTGAGGCAAGATAAACTCTATTTTCTTCCATGCATACATCATGAAATAAACTATAGTTTGTGTAGTTTTTTAGCGGGATAACAGACAGAATTATAACCAAAAATCCCATTGTCATACAAAAATGATAAGTTTCAACTTATGAATACCAAAGAACAGCTATGTGGAATTTCACTGAAGTAATTTATGGTATCTCTTTAAGGTATTTAATTAGATACTCTGCTCCTTTTTGTAAATTCTCCATTGAATTAGCAAAAGAAATCCTTATATGCCCCTCTCCCATTGGACCAAAAGCACTTCCAGGAAGCATTGCAACCCCATATTTCTCAAGCAACCCCTGAGTAAATTCAACACTCGTCATTTTGAGGTCAAGTATCTCAGGGAAGAAGTAAAATGCTCCTTCCGGCTTATATACATCAAGTCTGTCGCTTTCCTGTAACATTTCGTAAATGGTATCTCGCCTCCTTTTGAACGCAGCCACCATATTTTTTATAAAGTCTTCGCCATCCTTCAAAGCCACTATACCAGCATATTGCACAAAAGGAGGAACACAGGAAATTGAGTTTTGAATAATCTTCACAACAGGTTTCACAAGAACGTCTGGCAAAACTCCCCAGCCCAGTCTCCATCCCGTCATAGCATATGTTTTGGAGAAACCATCCACAACTACAATTAACCCCATGTCATCCTTCTCTGCCATTTTTGTTATAGACAGATGTTCTTTTTCATAGGTAATTCTTGAATAAACCTCATCTGAAATAATGAGAATCTTGCGGTCTCTTGCAATCTCAAGTATCTCCACAAGGTCAGTAGCAGAAGCCATTTTCCCTGTAGGATTTGAAGGATAATTTATTATTATAGCTTTAGTTCTCCGGGTTATTTTGCTGCGTATCTCATCCGGGTCTATTGTATTCCTTTCATCGGTTTTTATACTGTAATAAACCGGTTTTCCACCTGCAAACCTTATTAAGCTTGAATAGGATAAATATCCAGGACTTGGTAAAAGCACTTCTTCCCCATCATTAAGAATAGAGAGAAGAACAAAAAGGAGGATGGGTTTTCCACCGGGTGTTATAACTATATTATCAGGGTCAACATCTATATTTCTGAACCTTTTTTCATATTTTGCAATCTCTTTTCTAAGTTCAGGGATTCCCTGAGAGGCAGTATAATGGGTCTCTCCCCTTTTTAAGGCATCCAAAAGGGCCTCTTTTATTCTATCGTCTGTATCAAAATCCGGTTCACCTATTTCAAAATGAATGATTTTCTTTCCTGACCTTTCAAGCTGTTTTGCGTATGAAAGGACTTTGAAAGAATCAGATTCTTTAAGACTATTTACAGTTCGGGAAAGAATCATCGCTCTACCCGATACACTATTCTTCTATTATTTCAACATTTGCTCTTGGAACAGTAACCTTCGTTCCATCATCAAACTGCACTTCAAGTACCCTTACCATAGCCTCTGTTTCTATTTTCTGTAACTCAGGTGGAAGTGCCACCACAGTTCCAATTCTTCCAAAATAAGGCTCTCTGATAATTCTAACCCTTGTTTTTCCGATTATTAAACCACCTTCCTGCATCTCTGTATCTTCAGCCCCTATCTCCAGGCTCTCATCAGGAACTATCACCTCGGGTCTTATTACACCAGCTCTTATCTGGGTAGCACCACTAATCGAACATTTTTTGCCTTCGAGAGATTTTAGAAGTTCAAATGTTCTCTTTGCCATGTCGAGTTTTCCAAAACCTTCTGTAACAATCAGAGTTATGCCCTTTCCTTCATTTCCAGTAATTGCAACACCTATATCATAACCAAGGAAATCTTTGAGATTCTTGTCATCTATACCACCAACAACAATGCCTTTGACTCCTATCTTTGCAGCCTTCTTAAGTGCACCTGATGTAACGAAAGAGCCACCTATTAACACCTTACCTTTGTGTTCCTCCTTTATGACACTTTCATCCACAACAAATGATGGGGAGTCAGCGATAACATGCAAAATACCTATTCTTTCCTCACCAATACCAAAGATTCCCTGTACAAGGGATGCCTTTGTCTCTACGACAACACCCTCATTTTCAAAGATTTCTGTTACCACGCCATCCACGTAAGCATTAACTTCCACAGGAATTGGAGACTCTCTTAAAATCACCTGCCCTGTGATGTTAGAAACCGATTCAATCACACCATCGATAGGAGCGGTAACAGTCGTCTTAAACAATCCGAAAAAACTCTTGGACATGGCAATGGGCTCACCCTTTTTTACAGAATCGCCAGTTTTCTTAAGCATAAGTTGAGGAACATCTTCCGGAGGAACCGACAGAAGTCCTGCAACGTTAACAGGGTGAACATTTCCAGGGAGTTCCGTTCTTGCAACAATATCCTCAGCTTTAACCCTGTCTCCTTTCTTTACGAGAACCTCTCCCTGAAGAGGCAATCTCCTTTCTTTTCTAATAATTGTTGCCCTTGTTACTTTAAGTCCTGGTGTATATGCATGTGCCATATTTTTTTCTCCTCCACTTTTAATTTAACCACATCACTAATTATTTAGAGTATGTCACGTTTAGTCAATTGCCACCTTTTCATTTTATTGTGTCAAGGTCTTCAGGTTTTAATCCAACTTTTTTAAGATAATTCATTGCTCTCTCCGTGTCTCCCTTTGCAAGATAGGCTTTACCAAGATATATGTAATTTTCCCTAATGTGTTTTCCCCCTTCCATACTCATTGAAATATTGAGATACGTAAGAGCACTGTCTATATTCCCCATATCATAGAAAATTATCCCTTTCATTGTGGGAAGAGCAGGTGAGGCCATGTATTTCTGCGCCTCGTTTATGTAGAAAAGTGCATCATTATATCTTCCACTACTCTTGTATAAATTCGCAAGGTACTGGTCAACGTATCCGAGAAGTTGCATTCTTTGCAGTTGTCCCTCAAATGGAAGAATATGAAGGGTCATTATCCTTGCTATCTTATAACCGTTTTCTGCTTTTTCAAAGTAATAATCATAACGAGACGTGTCTATACGCATCATATATTGAGCATATGAAGCCTGATGTAATGCTACAGCAGCAATATTCTTGAGTACAAGAAGATGCGCTCCATCTTTGAACACTGTGCTATCCACCATTCCTCTATATCTGAATACATCCGGCCTGTATATCTTATATCTATACTTCACAAAAAACGTATCAACCGGCACATCTCCATGAAGTAGATAATCTGTTCTCTCAAGATCAACTGACGCATCTCCAGCAGGTCCCACTATACCCTGCACGGTCTCTCCTGTTAATCTGAATGCAAGTCCCTCAAGTACAAGGTGACCGGTAAATGGCTGGTAAACTTTTGGATCACATGATGTAGCAAAATACAAAGGCATTTTCAATTTTTTACCTTCAAGAACCTCTTTGACAAATCTCTTGTCGTCAAAATAAATATCAGGAATCTCAACACTCTGTATCTTCCTGAACTTTTTGGGTTTGTATCCCACACTTGTGGCTATCATATCTCTGATTATAATATCCCGCATAAGAAGCAACCTCTGGTCGGGCATAACTATAGCAGGTGGCATGTTTAATAGAGTTTTGTCTGATAGGCTAATTGGAGCACCTTTTTTCTTAAGTTGAACACAATACCATCCTGTGTTTAAATAGGAAAGGTTTGCGTTTATAACATTTGTTCCATCTTTCAAAACTTCTTGTGCAGCCCAGAGAGGAAACGTATCGTTGTCCCCATTGGTAAAAAGAACTCCTCTACCTTTTACAGAGGTAAGAAGATCATGTGCATAATCCTCTGCCACGTAGTTGTGATTCCTGTTGACTATTGGGTAAAAAGCATAAACCTGCGAGACCACCATAAAGATACCAAAGGCATATGCTAAAATACCAATAATTGTGGTGTATTTTTTCTTAACGTTTAGCCAGAGAAGTTTAAATACCTCCCATAGTCCTATACCGGCATACAACCCAAAGAAAGTATATGCGCCAGCATAGAAATAGTCTCTATCCCTTACCTCTCTGGGATTCCATGCATGAATTGGGTGTGTCGGAGAATCTTTAAGGTTTAGATATACTAAAAGGCCCAGAGATAATATGAGAAATGTTCCAAATACCAGTAAAAACGTCTCTTTATCATTTTCCCAGTGTGTATACATTCCAAAAATTCCGAGTATAGTAATGGGAATGAGTAAACTCTTATACTGCCAACTCCAGTAAAGCCAGTATACTTTAAACTGGTCAATCCATGGGATATTCCTTGGGAACACCCCACCTGGACCGTACTGCTTTCTTGTAAGGACATCCATAAAGGCTCTAAAGTTTGAGGGGTCTGCCTCATTAATAGGAGGATTATGTATTGCTCTCAAAATAAGAACGAGCTCCACACTTACACCTATAATCATTAAAAGGAGTGCAAAACCTTTCCAGTCTCTGTAGAGTTTTGTTTCTACATATGAACCGAACAGAAATACGAGTCCCCCTATCCAGGTAATATGTGGATGTTTAACCAGCATACCAAAAACAACCGCAACAAATCCAAGAATACCAGTCCATAAAGCCCAACCACCTTCTTTAAAGAGTCTCCGCTTATCAAGGTAGTAATAGAGCATCACAACACTTATAGCGAAGAGGGCATACCATTTAAACGAAGGCTCATAGAGTATTTCAATAACAGAAATCAGGATGCCAGCAAGTCCAAAGGTACCAAGGAACTCAAGGTCCCATATGAGTTTAGGTTCAATAACCCATACAAAAACAAAGAGTACTGGAAAATAAACAAGCGGCATAAGATGGATACCACTTGACAGAACGAGAACATAAATTGTAAAGAGAAGATATCTTATGCTATCTCGCTTGTCTCTATTCTTATACCACTTTAAAGTAACCCATACAAGGAATGCAATTACAAATACACTTGGCGTATAGGTTTCTGCTTCTATTGAATTCATCCAGACTGTTCTCGCAAATGCACCTATAAACCCTCCAAAGATACCTGCAAGATGCGCAAAACCTTCAGGAAAATCGCTATTCCACATTTCTATTACTTCATAGGTTATAAGATAAATAAAGCCTGCTGTAAGTGCACCGCCTGTCATTGATACCATTGTAATTTTCAAAACAGTGTTCACCGGCACACTCCCGGTAAGGAGTTTATAAAGAGGGGCAAGTGGAAGCGGCATGAGTGTCATGAATCTACCAAGAACCACGTATAAAGGTGTCCCAGGAGGATGCGGTACACCAAAAATAACACTACATGCAAGAAACTCTCCTACATCCCAGAATACTATTGTGGGAGATGTAGTTATAAAGTAAATAAACCAGGTAATAAGACTCACCAATGCAAATATGACCCATTTGCGAGTATTTTTTGACATCACATCCTCCTTGTTAAGTTAAAAAATAAAAATCAGTGCTCTCTGACTATATCCTTTATTTTCATAAGACGGGTAATGTCAGAACGTTCCATCTCGGAAAGTTTTTGCGTGATAAACTTAACAGTTTCCTCAAGTTCAGGTATAAGACGGAATTCAAGGGCATTAACTCTTCTTCTCGTCCTTTCAATTTCAACTGATAAAAGTTCAAGTGTCTTTTCTCTCTCTGCAAGTTCAATAAGAGATTTCAATGCTTTATCAAGTGCCATCATAGCCATATCAAGTTCTGGGGGAGTATCTGCAAAACCGTACGATAGAACATCTCCCTCTATACTTTCTTTAAATACAGGCACTGAGAATGTAAGAAGTTTTTTCTGTTCTATTTCAAGATGCAATTTTTTACTTGGCACAAGAAAAGCCTCATTAAGAACCTCTTCATCACAACTTGCCTTTGCCATCGCATATTTACTCTGGGCTATCTTGAGTTCCTTTTCTACTTTCTCCCTGAGTTCTCTGATGCCTTTTAAGAGTGTAAACAGTTGCCTTACAAGTTCGTCCTGTTTGTCTTTAAGGAGTTTGTGACCTCTTTTGGCAATCTGGATGCGCCTTTTGAGGCGCAAAAGCTCCATTCTGTTGGGATTGACATTGCCTACCATGAAGTTCTCCCAAAAATAAAAAAGCGGGAGACGGGATTTGAACCCGCGACCCCAACCTTGGCAAGGTCGTGCTCTACCACTGAGCTACTCCCGCAGGTATTTATATTATAATTTACATATCCCGTAAAATCAAGCATTCTTCTTCTGAAATCTGGGTAGATATTTGTCCAGGTATTCAGGCCTTATTCTCTTGAGTTCTGCTCTCGGGAACATGGAGAGAAGTTCCCATCCAAGGTCAAGGGTTTCTATTACACTTCTGTTCTCATATTCGCCCTGACCAATGTATCTTTCCTCAAAAATTTCTGCAAACTTGAAGTAGAGTTTATCCATTTCAGACAGAGCCGCTTCACCAAGGATCACTGCAAGCTCCTGAGCCTCCTTACCTCTTGCATAGGCAGCATACAACTGATTAAACAGGTCAGCGTGGTCTTCTCTCGTCTTATCTCTTCCAATTCCCTTGTCCTTTAACCTTGAAAGAGAAGGTAAAACATCAATGGGTGGGTATATTTTCTTTCTGTGAAGCGACCTTGACAGAATAATCTGACCCTCTGTAATATAGCCTGTAAGGTCTGGAATGGGATGAGTTTTATCGTCTTCTGGCATAGTGAGAATTGGAATAAGGGTAATAGAGCCTTTCTTTCCCTTAATTCTTCCCGCTCTCTCATAAATCGTTGAAAGGTCTGTATAGAGGTATCCGGGATATCCTCTTCTTCCAGGAACTTCCTTCCTTGCTGCCGAAATTTCACGCAGAGCCTCACAGTAATTCGTCATATCTGTCAGTATAACAAGAACATGCATATCCTTGTCAAAGGCGAGGTATTCTGCTGTTGTTAAAACGACTCGAGGGGTTGCGATTCTTTCAATGGCCGGTTCATCAGCAAGGTTGATAAAGAGTACTGTTCTTCCCATTGCGCCTGTTTTCTTGAATTCGGAAATAAAGTAATCAGCCTCTTCAAAGGTGAGTCCCATTGCTCCGAAAACCACAGCAAACTTTTCATTTGACCCAAGCACGGTAGCCTGACGTGCAATCTGGGCTGCGAGTTTGTTGTGGGGAAGACCAGACCCTGAGAATATAGGCAATTTCTGCCCTCTTACAAGTGTATTTAAACCGTCAATTGCTGAAATTCCCGTTTGAATGAACTCATTTGGATAATCCCTTGCATATGGATTTATAGGAGCACCATTTATGTCTGCTCTTTTTTCAGGAATAATAGCTGGACCACCATCTCTTGGAAGGCCAAGTCCGCTGAATGTCCTGCCAAGCATCTCAGTAGAAAGGTCAATCTCTATGCCTCTTCCTTTAAAGCGAATATACGTTGACGGAACATCAATACCAGTTGTACCCTCAAATACCTGTAAAAGAGCCTTGTCCTGCTCAACCATCAACACCTGGCCTCTTCTGATTTCACCATCTGGAAGCGTTATTTCAGCAAGTTCTCCGTATTTAACACCGTAAACCCCTTCTACAAAAAGAAGAGGTCCCTGAATTTCACTTACAGTTCTATAGTAAGTTAAACTTTTCCTAACTCTTTGCTGGTTGAGTGACATTCTTTATCTCCTCCAGAAGTTTTTCAAGTTCATTTAACTGGGATTCCGGATAATACTTCATTCTTGCAAGTTTTTCCCAGATATCAAGTTGTTTAAGTTCTTTGATATCCATGCCTCTCTTCAACAAAGACCCCGCTTTCTTGTACCACTCAAGTATGTTTTTGAGCATGTAATACTGCTTTTTCAAAGAAGCATAAGTATCGACCTCATGGAATGCATTCTGATGGAGAAAATCCTCCCTTATACTCCTTGCGATTTCAAGAAGTAACTGGTCGTCAGGTGAAAGAGACTCCGCACCAACCAACCTCACAATTTCTTCAAGTTCTGCCTCTTTTTCAAGTATTTTCATGGCCTCTGTTGTGAGGTCAAAGAAGTCCTTTGCTACATTATTGTTGAAATAGCCTTTTACTGTATCCCTGTAAAGGGAATAACTTGTTAACCAGTTAATTGCAGGGAAATGCCTTCTGTATGCCAGTTTTGCTTCAAGGCTCCAGAAAACCTTTACAACTCTCAATGTAGCCTGAACAACCGGGTCCTGAAGGTCACCACCAGGTGGAGATACGGCTCCAATAACAGTAAGAGCACCCTCTTTGTCCTCACTTCCAAGACATTTTACTCTACCTGCCCTTTCATAAAACTGTGCTACTCTGGCTGCAAGGTAAGCGGGATATCCTTCTTCACCTGGCATTTCTTCAAGTCTTCCGGATATCTCTCTCATTGCTTCCGCCCATCTTGAGGTTGAATCTGCCATAAGTGCCACAGTGTACCCCATATCTCTGAAATATTCTGCTATAGTAATTCCTGTGTAAACAGATGCCTCGCGGGCTGCAACGGGCATGTTGGATGTATTTGCAATAAGAACAGTTCTGTTCATGAGAGGTTTACCACTACGTGGGTCTTTTAATTCCGGGAATTCAATCAAAACATCTGTCATCTCGTTACCACGCTCTCCACAACCTATATATACAACTATATCGGCATCTGACCACTTTGCCAATTGATGTTGAATAACCGTTTTTCCAGAACCAAATGGCCCAGGAACGCACGCTGTTCCACCCTTAGCAACAGGGAAGAAGGTATCTATAACTCTCTGTCCCGTAACCATGGGAATAGTCGGCGGTAGCTTTTCTTTATAAGGTCTGGGCTTACGAACAGGCCAGACCTGCATCATCTGCGCATTAAATATCTCGCCATCTTTTTTCTTGATTCTTGCAATAGTATCGGTTACAGTAAACTCTCCCTCTTTTATTTCTTCTATAACACCTTCCACATCTGGAGGTACCATTATTATATGTTTAACAAGTGGAGTTTCCTGGACATATCCCAGCGGGTCCCCACCTGTTACCTCGTCCCCCTGTTTTTTA
The DNA here is from genome assembly GCA_027038175.1 of Caldifarciminota bacterium. GTDB lineage: Bacteria > Hydrothermota > Hydrothermia > UBA1063 > CAJXJZ01 > CAJXJZ01. The sequence goes on from JALVYB010000027.1 coordinate 26,606, forward strand.
GTTGGAACAAAATGCCATTTCTTCTCCCTGTTTAGCGCAGGTACGTGTACCCCCCTTTCTATAAAATCTCCTACCCTCTCTCTGATAGCGTCAAGCGGACGCTCAACACCATCAAAAATAGATTCTATAAGACCTGGCCCAAGTTCAACAGAGAGCGGTGCGCCTGATGGAAAAACAGGGTCACCAGGACCAAGTCCTCCAGTTTCTTCATAAACCTGTATAGATGCTCTGTCCCCCCTTAATTCAATTATTTCTCCCATAAGTCGTTCCTTTCCGACATACACTACCTCATACATTTTAGCACCGGAAAGGCCTTCTGCTACTACAAGGGGACCTGCAATCTTAACTATCTTTCCTTCTTTCATCTTTCCCTCCTAAAAGATATCTGCACCAACTGCTTTTCTAATTAAGAGCCTTAATCTTTCAAGGGCATACCCCTCTGCCCCACGTCCCGGGATAGGTATGATTGTTGGAAAAAGTTTTTCGCGATTTTCCATTATCAGTTTTATATTGTATTTAAAATAAACCTCTTCAAGAAAGACAAGTCTTGTTCCCTCTTTAATATGCTTGGTAAGGGCCTCTTCTGATTCAGCCTCGGTATACACAACCTCCACATGTGCCCCTGCTGCTCTAAATGGTTCAACTATTTCCGGGTTGCCTATAACAACTATGTCTTTCACAATACAACCTCCGGAACTCTTTTTGTTATCACCTGTTGTTCTACGCCAGTAAGTTTGGCCGTAATAATTATTTTAAGGATTTTTAACTCATGCATTCTCGCAAGATAAAAAGCAATCACCGGCTCATGTCCCATATCAACAAATTTAGTCGTGCGTATATAGTCTGAAATATAATTTTCATAGCCACGCTCCAGTATCAGCACATCCTGCTCTCTATCATAACTTGAAAAGCCATCTTTCAAATAAGGGTAATATGGAGTCGTCTCAATCTCCTTTATAAGTTCCTGTAAGCCTGTTATTTTCTTGAAAAATTCCACAGTAATAAATCCGCCATCCAGGAGATACTCGGATAAGTATTCTGTCTTCTCAAGGGTCTTGAGTCTCAAAAAAGTCAGGATGTTCGTAAGGTCTGCTTTTATTTTATAGTAATTTTTCAAAAACTCGCTTTTGAGTGTGTTCACGACACTGCCATAAAAATATCGATCAATGGCCGTATCAATTTTCCTGACCTCGTGTTTTTCATAATACGCTTCCACGGCTCTTTCTGCACCTTCCTCAAGATATGCAGGTAGAACATGGAGTTTATCTTCTTTTATAGCCTCAAACATCAAAGCAAAGGGAAAATTGCCTATTTCATACACCCTGGCATTCTCCTTACTGAGTTCCGCAATGAATAATTTAAGAGCAATTTTTAGATTTCTAAAATCGTATTCCATAAGGAGTTCCTCTCCATACGCCGGTTCAAGGAGTTCAAGAACAAGGTTTAAAGTTTCCCTGCGAACAAGTGGTATGATCTTTGCAAAATCTTCTGGTCTCTCTATATTCTGCAAAAACCTTGAATAGTATGTGTCCTGGAGATTCCTGAATACTTCCCCGGCTGTCTTGAGTTCCTTTAGCCTCTGAATTCTAACTTTATCTACCAGTGTATTTTCAAGTGCCCTTATTCTACCACAGGCATAAGTATAATAGGGCTCCTCCTTCCCATATGCGGGAAATCTGGAAAATGGCAGTTTAATCATTGCTCAAATAAAATTTTGACGATCTGTGGCAGGAGGTCCTCTCCAAGGGTTTCAAATAGGATGGGAAATGAGAAGTCCACAACCTTCTTGCCCTTTTTGAGTTTGAAACCTCCACCCATCTTTTCCCTTTCCTGAGAAAGTTTAAGATTCCAGCCATTCTCCTTATTCAATGCTTCAATAAACCCACTATCAATACGCTTTTCCTCTATATCCAATATAACCTCTTCATCTCCATCCTGAACGGCGAGATTGAATAATCTCTTTGCGTGCTTCCTGTACTCCTCTGCACTCTCATTTTTCAAAATTACAACAGCACGTTTAAATACACTATCCACTATCTCACGCTTTTTGGCAGTGATTTTCTTTTCTTCGTTAATTCTCTCCTCTTCTTTTATGGCTTGAATCTTTGCTCTTTTCTTCTCCTGGGCTTCTCGCTTGGCAAAAGTGATTATCTTTACTCGTTCCTTCTCTGCGCTCTCGAGAATCTTTTTCTTCTCATCCTCTGCTTCTTTGAGAATCTCAGAGGCCTTCTTTTCAGCCTCTTCTTTTATCTTTTTAATGAGTTTTTCTATGGGCAATTTTTACCCCTCTTTTTTATATCTGGATACCCAGAAGGAGGAAAATAGTAGTAAGAAGTCCAAGAACAGCGTATGTTTCAACCATAGCACCGTAAATAACCGGTTTCATTGAGGCCTCTGGTTTCTTGGAGGTCATTTCTACACCACCCACACACACTTTGCCCTGGAAAATTGCGGAGAAATAACCTGCTATAACTATAGGAAGCGCTGCAAATAGAATGGCAAGTCCCTTCTCAAGGGATAAGTTGAGTGCAGGAGTACCAAGTATGCCAACTTTAATTATTATGAACAGGGCAGCAATAAACCCATAAAAGCCCTGCGTACCAGGAAGAGCCACCAGCAGGAATAGTTTACCAAATTTATCGGGGTCCTCTGAAAGGACTCCTGCTGCTGTTCTTCCTGCCATACCTACTCCTATTGCTGACCCTATACCAGGTAGTGCTGCTGCAAGTCCCGCTCCTATGATTGCCAATACAAATCCTGTAGTCATTTGGTATATAACCTCCTTTTGCTTTGTTTAAATTATACGGTCACTGATTTAAAAGTCAAAAAAATAACAACCTATTCGGAGAGCAATTTACTAAAGGAATAAATAAGAAGACCCAAAATCACTCCCCAGAAACTCAACATAAAAATCCAGCCAAGAGTGGTCATTGAATAGCCTCCTCAATTTTCCCGTTTCTATGTTTTCTGTTCCACGCTATTTTTACCAGAACTATACCCGCCAGAAGGAATATGAGCATAATAACCCTTGCAAGTATTATATATGGTCTGTCCTGTGGCGAAACTCCCTCCATAAGCAACTTTGCTTTTCCATCTGTTAGAGACCAGTAAAGGAAAATGAATAAGAGGAAAATTGGCGTGACGTACCTGATAATATAGTAAAAAATTCCTGGTACACGTATTTTGGCACCTTTATGAAGTTCTTCCCATGCCCTTCGAGTGCCAAAGGCATAATTGAAAATGAAAATCTCCAGAGTGGCAAAAAATGCAAGGCCAAATGTTCCCATCCACCAATCTATTTCATCCAGAAAACCATGAGAGAGGAAGAAAATCACAGGCTGAGAGAAAACGAATAAAATTATTCCGACTATAATGGCAGCCTTACTTCTTTCAATGCCAAGTTCATCTTCCAGAAATGCAACAGGCGGCTGTGCAAGAGCAACAGAAGAAGTTATACCAGCAAAAAACAAAAGTAAAAACCATAAAGCGGAAAAAATACTCCCAAACGGTATTTTTGCGAATACAAGTGGAAGCGTCTTAAATCCAAGATCAAAAGTACCTGCTATTTTGGAAATTTCCGGTCCAAAAAAGGCAAATGCTGCAGGGATTGCTATGGTACCGCCAAGAATTACTTCTGCAAATTCGTTGGTCGATGCAGTGGTAAGCCCTGCAAGCGCAATATCTTCATTCTCCCTTACATAACTTGCATAACACTGAATAGCACCTATCCCAAGACTGAGTGTAAAGAATATCTGTCCTGCTGCAGCAAGCCATGTTGAGCCCTCCTTTAGCGCATCAAAACGGGGATTCCACATAAACCCAAGCCCGTTGTTAATATTCCATGTCGGATGGTTTACCGGATCAGGTGTTCCAATAGTTAACACCCTTATAACAAGTAATATAGCAAAAATAAACAATGCAGGCATTGCTATCTTGGCAAGTTTCTCGATCCCACCGGATACCCCTCTCATTATAACAATAATTGTTAGAGCAAAACCAATCAGATAAAAAATATAGGCAGGCGTGAGAGATGAAAAGTAAGAGTTGTGTGCCACGCCAATATAACCATTAAAAAAGTCTTTCGCCTGAGAAAAGACTGTAAAATTCATTTTTCCTACAAGGGAATAGAACGCATAGCCCAAGGACCATGTCATCACATACACATAGTATACGCCAATCATCAAAGGAAGCAATACCCCAATAGAACCGATATACTTGGCAATAGGATGCTTCCACATTTCATCAAACATACCCGGGGTGGTTCCGTGGCCTCTGGCTCCCCCAAATCGCCCAATAGTCCATTCAACCCACATCAAAGGAATACCCAAAAGCAAGAAAGCAAGAAAATATGGAATCATGAAGGCACCGCCACCATGCTTGGCTGCCTGTACAGGGAATCTCAGAAAATTACCCAGTCCTACTGCGTTACCCGCAACGGCGAGTACAAGTCCTATCCTTGAACCCCAGTGTTCTCTTTTCATACACTTCCTCCTTTTGGGAATAGTGAGATTTTATGTTTAAGAAGATGGGTATAGTTATTGTTCATGAAAATAAAAAAGGGTGAGAGAGGGGACTCGAACCCCCAACCACTGGAGCCACAGTCCAGCGCTCTGCCAGTTGAGCTACTCTCACCACATGGCGCGCCCGGAGGGACTCGAACCCCCAACCAGTGGATTAGAAATCCACTGCTCTATCCTGTTGAGCTACGGGCGCTCTTATCGGGGCGAGTGGACTCGAACCACCGACCTCCTGCTCCCAAGGCAGGCGCGCTATCCAACCTGCGCTACGCCCCGAAAGTGCTAAAATTATAATACACACTAAAAGTTTTTTCAAATCATAGTCAGACAGCGGTGTGGAATAAAGTCTTATCTTGCAGTTTTACGCCCTTTTTTCAGCAAAATACACCCACAGTGCGGACACTTACCATTTAAAATCACATAATACAGCTCGGAATCGTGTCCTAAAAAATTCATAAGTTTGCCGTTACAACGAGGACATCTGAGTTTTTCGTGAAAATATACTCTACCAAGAATTACAAGAATAATAAGCAGAGATAATAGAACAAAAGCAACAATGGTAGCCGCTTTACCTGAAATGACGTTCAGTTTCAAAACCACTACCAACAGCACAAATATCCCTATGGTAAATGCTACATAAACTAAGAATTTTGACCAGATATGACTAAAGGCTTTTACACAATCGTCCTTCCTCATACTCTTATTATAAATTATAATTAGTATAAACAATTTCAGAAGAAAAACCAAAAAACACCTCGCAGGCAAATTACAATGAGAAGGGACTTTATTTTTCATATATTGAACTTTAAAATATGCAGGCTATGGAAGAAAAGGAACTCAATCTTGAAGAGATATTCGCTACCCTCAGGAACCGAAAGAAAACCATATTAGTTACTGTTCTTATCTTCGTCTTAGTTACATTTTTTTATAACCATCACAAGACTCCCTTATACAAAGCCACATCAAGAGTAAGACTTCCAGGGAGCAACTCAATAAGTATTACGACCTTGCAGGGAATTACAACTCCATGGAACGACGTCCCAACTCAACTCGCCATACTCAGATCCATAAATATAAGAAAAAGGGTTATCGAGAAGTTGCAACTCGCCATAAGATTCATGGATTCCACTGTTCCTCTTCGTATTGATTCTTTAAAAATCTCACCTGAACTTAAAGCCGGATATTATACTCTATTAGTGGAAAAAGACAGTACATTTGAAATGATATTTGACAGCACACATACTACCATTATCACAGGAACAGTTGGTAAATGGAGCGAAAACCATCTAATTGGGCTTTTATTATTCTTCGACAAATATACACCATTACCTTACAAGACAAAAATCAAAGTGCGTGATATAGGTTCATTACTTAGAGGAATAGGTGGTAAAATTAAAATACAGCAGGAAGGCAACTCTTTTATAGCAAAAATTGAGGCAAAGGACTACTCACCTGAATTTGCTAAAAAACTGGCTGATGCTTATGCAGAATCTTATGTGGATTATACGCTTGAGGACGCAAGATATTCCGCAAAGGTGCTCAAAGATTTTCTTGAGGCCCAGGTTGTGAGAATTGAGGCACAGTTAAAAGCAAAAGAAGATTCTCTTTCTACTATAGAGAAGAAGTTTGACTACTTTTCCACACTCATGGTAAAAGATGGCGAAGAAACCAATAAAGAACTTCTCTCTAAATACCTTGAACTTATTTCTGAAAAGTACGACGCTGAAATGAAACTGGAAGAAGCAAGGTCTATGCTTACAACAATTTCCGCCAAACTGCATTTCCCAGCAGATTCCATTCTAGCTAACAATGACTTACAATCTTTAAAACTTCAACTTTTGAGACTTGAGAAAGAACGCGCTGCTCTCTTGATGATTTATTCAGAATCTCACCCAGAAATAAAGAAACTCACCGAAAAAATCCATGAAATTCAGAAAAAATTCCATAAAAAAATCGCTCAAAACGGGAAAAATATGCCAGAGTCCATTACTCCCAACATACTATCACTTATTGAAAATAGCACAGTCAATCAAATTATTTATGATGCGAGAGTGAAAGCAATTGACGAAGTCATTAAAGAGTATGAAAACAAACTTTCAAAGGTACCTGAAATATCCATCCAGTATTTTAATCTTAAAAGAAAGATAGAGGCACTAAAACAGATTTATGAAAATTTATTGCTCAGACTGGAAGAGACAAAAATAGAACATGCTTCACAAATTCCGGATGCCCGTATCCTCGACTATGCTCTTATACCAAAGTCCCCCGTATCCCCCAACAAAGTTCTTAACTTCTATTTTGCTATAATCCTGGGGATCTTCGTAGGTATAATTATTGCTATCATAGAAGAACATTTGGACAGGAGCATAAAAGATCCAGAAGTAGCGGAAAACATAATTGAGGCACCAATTGTAGCGGTCATTCCTCACATAGACTCACCTGAGCCTATAATTCCTCCCATAGGTAGCTGTGAAAACGAAAAACTTATAGAATCGCTTAATAGAGCAAAAATAAATATAGAATTTTTCAAAAAAACAAGCCCTCGTCTAAGGATTATGGGTATTACCAGTACCACAAGTGGAGAGGGTAAAACCGTACTCTCTTTAAACCTGTCTCAGATTCTGGCATTGTCCGGCTACAGAGTGCTTCTTGTAAATGCAGACCTCGTTAAACCCACCCTCAATAAGCTAATAGGGGTTTCCAGAAAAGAGAGAGGGTTTGCGGAGTTTTTACACGGTGATGATGCTACTCCCAATATTCTCAAGACGCAAATTGATAACCTCTATTTTCTCCCGTCAGGGGAAACTAAAGGTTATGTTTCGTCCTATTTGTTTAAGGAAAATATGGCTGAGAAATTTAAATCAATAACCAGCGATTTCGAATTTGTAATATTTGACACAGCCCCGGTGGGAGTTGTATCTGATACTCTTCTGTTTGCCAACTATCTATTTGATGGGGTACTTCTCACGTTGAAATACAATTCTACTGACGCAGATTTCCTGAATGCAGTGGTTAAAGAACTCGTCCGTAACAACGTGAGAATAATTGGAGGCATATTCAATGATTTTAGAACGAAGGGGGGCTATGGCTACAAATATTATTATTACGGTTACTACTACAAAGAAAAAAGCGGTTCGGTATTTGAATACGTAAAAAGATTGTTCCAAAAAAGGAGAAGAAGACATGTTTAGCCTTTTATTTTTAATTATTATGTCTTTTTCAAGAGGCGATATGTATATTGTTAGATATCCTGTACCAGACTCTATAAGGGGAAGTGTATATATGCCTCTGGATACGATTTTTGTTGAGGATTCCTCTACTCTGTTATCGGTGAATATGGGCTATATAAAACAAAATTCCCCATTTAAGTCCGACTCTGTGGTGGTAAATTACTTAAAAAAACTGTATTCTGATATTTTAAAAAATCCAGAACAGGTTATTGTTCAGCATTTTATACGAATTTCAATAATTGGAGAGGTTAAAGAACCGATTTTAACCTATGTTGATGTAAAATCACCAATAAGCAGCATTATCCCATTAGCGGGAGGCCCAACTGAAAGAGCCAATCTCAAGAAACTTAAAATTTATTCAAAAGGAAAATATACTAAACTTAATTATTATGATGCTACAAAAAATGCCATCACTTTTGAGGATGTTGGATTATCTTCAGGCGATGTAATAGAGGTTCCCAGAAAACTATATATTAATTTTTCAAACATTTCTGCAGCCATCAGTGCAATAGTTTTGTTATGGAGTTTTTACCAGACCAATTTTAAGTAAGACTATGAAAATACTTCTTACCGGTTGTAGTGGCTTTATAGGATGGAGAACTGCTGAATTCCTCCTTAAAGAAGGGCAACATGTTATAGGTATTGACAACATGAATGATTATTATGATGTTAAACTAAAGGAATATCGCATTGGCAAATTACAAAAATATGATAATTTCGCATTCATTAGAGCCGATATAGAAGAGAGAGAATTACTTCTGAAAATCTTTGATGAATTTAAACCAGAGGTTGTTATTAACCTTGCTGCAAGAGCCGGGGTAAGAGCTTCCATTGAAAATCCGCACGTGTATTTCACAACTAATGTTATCGGGAATTTAAACCTCCTTGAACTTTCTGTCAAGTACAACGTAAGAAAATACATCCTTGCCTCCACATCCTCCCTGTATGCCGGACAGAAAATGCCGTTCCGGGAAGATTTGCCGGTAAATGAGCCTATTTCTCCCTATGCTGCTTCAAAAAAATCAGCGGAGGTTACCTCTTTCACATATCACTATCTCTATGATCTCAACGTTACCATACTGAGATTTTTTACAGTCTACGGTCCTGCTGGGAGACCTGATATGGCTCCCCTGAGATTCCTTTATTGGCTATATTACGACAGACCTATCATTATTTTTGGAGATGGAAAACAATCCCGTGATTTTACATACATTGATGACATCGTAAAAGGTTTACTCAAAGCAATAAGCCTTGACAGGAAATTTGAAATAATAAATCTTGGAGGCGGCAAATCCCCTGCCTCAATATTAAAAATACTAAATATTTATGAAAGATTGCTTCAAAAGAAGGCTAACATTGTCTTTAAGGAACGAGTAAAAGCAGATATGGAAAGCACACAGGCTGACATAACCAAGGCTAAATCATTGCTTGGCTGGGAGCCAGAAATTGGCATCGAAGAGGGTCTCAAAAGAACAGTTGAATGGTTTTTAAAAGAGGGCAAGGATATAGGTTTTAAAGTATAAAATGAAGGCCATTATACTTGCTGGAGGCAGCGGTACAAGACTTTATCCCACCACCAGGATAATATCAAAACATCTGTTACCAGTATATGATAAGCCTATGATTTACTATCCACTTTCCATTTTACTGCTTGGAAAAATAAAAGATATTCTCATTATAACTACTCCGAAAGACCTACCGAGATTTAAGGAACTTCTTGGTGATGGGAAAAACTGGGGAATAAATATCCAGTATGCAACACAGAAAAAACCCAACGGAATAGCGGAAGCATTGATAATAGGCAAAGATTTTATAGGTGATGATTTTATGACGCTCATACTTGGCGACAATCTGTTTTTTGGACATGGTCTTACGAACCTGATAAACGAGAGCATTAGAGACCTCCAAAGTACTGGTAAAGCCATTATATGGGGATATACAGTGAATAATCCTGAACAATACGGGGTTGTGGAACTGGATAAAAATGGAAATCCTGTAAGAATAATAGAAAAGCCCCAAAAACCGCGCAGCAAGTGGGCTGTAGTTGGAATTTATTTCTACCCACCTGATGTTATTCATAAAGTGGGCAAACTCACACCATCAGAAAGGGGTGAACTTGAGATTACCGATGTTAACAGTCTCTATCTTAAGGAGAACCGGTTAATGGTAAAACTCATGGGACGGGGATATGCATGGCTGGATACAGGAACTGCTGAGAACCTGCTTTCTGCATCCCAGTTCGTAGAAACTATTGAAAAAAGAACAGGTCTTAAAATAGCATGCCTTGAAGAAATTGCTTATAGAAACGGTTTTATCACCAGAGAGCAACTTGCGACGATTGCAAAGTCAATGCGTCAAAGTGCTTACGGAGAATATCTCTTAAAGATACTAAAGGAGTTTTGAATGGAGTTTATTGAACTTGAACTTAAAGGTGTTTTCCTTATAAAACCGGTGATACACAGGGACAAGAGAGGATATTTTTTTGAATCTTTCAGAGAGGACCTGTTTAAGAAATATGTAGGGGATATACATTTTGTACAGGACAATGAATCTTTTTCTAAAAAAGGCGTTTTCCGGGGGTTACATTACCAGATACCCCCAATGGCGCAGAGTAAACTCGTGCGGGTAGTAAAGGGGGAAATAATTGACGTGATACTTGACATACGAAAAGAATCACCAACCTTCGGGAAATATGTTACTGTTGAATTAAATGATCAGAATAAATACCAGCTTTTTATTCCACGAGGTTTTGCACATGGGTTTTACGTAAAATCCGATTATGCAATAGTGCATTATAAAGTGGATAATTATTATTCTCCGGAACATGAACGGGGAATTAATGTAAAGAGTTTGCATTTTCCAAAAGACTTCATGGACCCTGTTATTATGTCACAGAAAGATTTAACCCTTCCCCTTATAACTAACGTAAAAAAGGAAGACCTTCTTTGATATGCTGGGTTTGCTAAAAAAAATTTACTATGCGTATAGATATAGAGGAATTGGATTTAAAGGAAAAAATGTTGTTCTGGAAGAGGGTATTAAACTCACCAATAGGCATAATATCCATCTGGGTAATAATGTAAGAATCGGCAGATTTACTAAACTTATGGCTTCTTCACAGAACGATTCTATTAAAATAGGTAGTAATACCAGAATCCACGATTTCTGCGTTCTTTTAGCTTACGATGGGTTTATAGAACTTGGAGAAAACTGCTCCCTCCATGAGTTTTCAGTAATAGCTGGAAATGGTGGGGTAAAAATAGGCAATTGGGTAAGAATAGCATCTGGAGTTAAAATATTTGCTGCACAGCATATTTTCAACCAAAGGGACATTCCCATATACAAGCAGGGAATATCCGCCAGAGGCATTATTATTGAGGATGACGTCTGGATAGGTACCAATGCAATAATCCTCGATGGAGTTAAAATAGGACGGGGAAGTGTAATTGGAGCAGGAGCTGTAGTGACAAAAGATATCCCCCCTTATTCCATAGCTGCAGGAGTTCCCGCAAAAGTAATAGGACAAAGGTGAACACTAAATCCCTAAAGAAAAAAACTCTCCAATCTGGTCTATGGTTATTCCTACGTAAATTTTCAGTAAAACTCATAAATCTCGCTGCAATTTATATTCTCGCAAGAAAACTTACCCCCTCAGATTTCGGACTTGTTGCTCTTGCAAGTGTAGCTCTGAGGCTGGTCACAGGTAGTATTTCACAAACTACTTCTACTTATATAATCTATGATAACTCTGAAAACTGGAAAGACAAAGCAAATACAGGATTCTGGCTAAACAGCATTCTTCTCATAATTATATTTATCATCTTGTATCCTATACTACCCTGGCTTGTGTCATTTTACAAAGGCGGACCACAACTTAAAAAAATCATCCTCATATTTTTCGCGGTATTTGTGTTCCAGGAATTAAGGAGTATCCCGGACGCCTTTTTAAAGAAAAAACTTCTATATAACAAACTCGTTTTAAGAGACACAGCACTGGATATACTTGGAGCGATATTGAGTGTTGTAATGGCTCTAAAAAATTTTGGAGTCTGGAGTCTTGTAATTCCACCTGTTGTCACATCTATTGTAAGTTTTCCTATAGCTCTCCTTCAAAGCCAGTGGTTCCCTTCCGTTCTATCATTAAAATATACCAGAGAAATTTTAAAATACACTTTGCATGTAATGGGGACAAATATCCTTACATTTTTGGGCAATGAAGGAGATACCCTGATTACAGGTAAATTGCTTGGGTTTAGAAAATTAGGAATCTATAACAGAGCCTATGCATCTGCGAATCTTATTACTTATAATATAAAAAGTGTAGTACAAGAAGTCAGTTTCCCTGCTCTCTCATTGCTAAATAAGGATAGGAAGAAGTTAGATAATGCCTTCCTGGGGATGTTACGCTATATCTCCTTAATAGGATTTCCTTTAACTATAGGCCTTGTTGTGCTTGGAAAAGAGTTTATTTTAACACTCTATGGAAACCAGTGGGTTGAGGCAGTACTACCCATGCAAATTCTTGCTATTATGGCACTTCGCAGAATAATCGGGTCTCCGGCGGGTATTTATTTTAATGCTATAGGCAAACCGGAGGTAATGTTCAAATTCGGAATTATATTTATTCCCTTTTATCTCATTTCGGTTTTTGTGGGCGCTCTCTATGGGATAGTGGGTGTTGCTATAGCAGTAACATTTATAAGAACGATAGGAGGATTTATAATTTTCGTTATGGTAACCAATGAGATGAAAACATCCCTTGTAAACATACTGGCACCTTTTCTGTATCCATTAGTATTCAGCCTATTGATGGGCGTTGTTATAACTTTATCAAAACACTTATTTCCGATATCATCTCCTGTCATAGCACTTGTCTTTTATGGAAGTATAGGAGTCATATTTTATGGGATTGGCTGTATGGTAAACCCAAACATCCGCAGAATAATATTAAACTTACTCCATCATATCGTGAAATAACTCTTTGAAGTGCTTGAAAAATCGGATAAAATTATCAGTCAAGATGAGAGCCCATCCTAAATGGAATGAAAGAAAGAAAGTAAAAGAGAAAAACAGATTGGTGTGGTTTAAGCCCAAAGGTTCAATAGACTGGTTTAAATACTGGCAGGAACAAATAACGAAAGACTATTACAAGAAAGCGCAACAGCATCCAGTTAATAAGGAAATCATAGCGAAGACCTTGTTAAAATTCCTGAACAAAAAAGGTAAGCACATAGAAGCAGGATGTGGTGCAGGTTATTGGGTGGAAGTCCTGCGTAACCATGGATATGACATTGTGGGCATAGAACTTGATAATAGAGTAGTAGAACTGGCAAAATCTATTAATCCCGCTTTGCCCATTGAATATGGGGACGCTATGAATATTAATGTGCCTGACTCTTACTTTGATTCTTATATATCTCTCGGTGTGATAGAACATCGTAGAGATGGGCCTGAACCATTTCTTGAAGAAGCCTTTCGAGTCCTGAAAAAGAATGGCATAATAGTTGTAACAGTGCCAAATTTTGGGATTATCAGAAGATTAAAGGCTTTTTTAGGTTTATATTCAAAACCGGGTTTAACCTATGAATTCTACCAGTATGGTTTTACTAAAAAGGAACTCCGTAAAATACTTGAACAAAGCGGCTTTACAGTGCTTGCCACTTATTACCAAGGACAGCATAGATTACTTATGGAGGAATGTTCATTCTATAGAATTCTGATGAGAATAAGAGGATCAACTCGTATAAAAAAACTTGCAGAAAAAATACTTATGCGCTTTGATGGGCATATGTTACTTATAGTAGGACAGAAAAATGCATAGAATTGCAATTCTGGGAATAAATTATCCACCATCTACTTTTATAAAAAGAAAAGTAGAAGCTTTATCAACAAGCAATAAATTTCAGATTACTATTTTTTCTTACAGAATAGACCGACATAAAGATAACACACTATCCAACCCAGATATTAAAATTATAAAACTCCTTCATCCTGATGATCCGGTTCTCTGGAAGGTTGCGGTATTTATTTATTATTTTATTAAAATATCACTCAAACACCCTAAAATATTAAATACTCTTGCAAAAACCGCAATGGGAAAGGCCATTGGGTTTAAATCTTTTCTCAATCTCTTTGGGAATTATCTCATAATATCAAGCTACAGCTGGGACATTATGCATTTCGAATGGGTTATGCATGCATATTCTTATATTGAAGTGATACAAGCTCTTAACAGAAGTTATACAGTAAGCCTGCGAGGAAGACAGATCACAATTGAGCCATTACTTTCAGAAGATAAAAAAAACAGACTATCAAAAATATTGCGAAATGCACAGAAGATACATTCTGTTTCGTATGCACTTAAAAAAAACGCCGAAAATATGATATCAGAACCTTTAGATATACAGGTTATATACAACGGAGTAGATACTGAACTCTTTAATGGTAAATGTGATAATTCCGAACATACTTACCTTAACATAATCTTCATAGGCTCTCTTATCTGGCGAAAATCAATAGACAGTGCACTGTATATTTTTTACAGGTTTCTATCTGAAGGTGGGAAAGGAACATTACATATAGTGGGTAATGGTCCTGAAAAGCCAAGGATGTTATCGACCATCAACAACCTTAATCTAAACGATAATGTAGTATATCATGGAGAAAAAACAGAAAAAGAAGTGGCAGAAATCTTAAGGGACATGGATGTTCTTATCCTAACATCTTTTGCCGAAGGACTTGCAAATGTTATTTTGGAAGCGATGGCGACATGTACCGTGCCTATAGCCACTAATGTACAGGGAAATCCCGAAGCCATAACACATGGTGAAAATGGTTTCCTATTCTCTCCTTTGAGTATTAAAGAACCAGTTAGTTATCTTTTAAAACTATATCATAATCCAGACCTACTTTACAGGATGAAAATCAAAGCCCGCGAAAAAGTTGAATCCATGTTTACTCTTGAAAAAATGCAGGAAGGACATATTAAATTCTTTATGGAGGCAATTAAGTGAAAGTAGTAATTTATATTTACCACTTCCCCCGTTTTTCTGAGACATTCATTGCCAGAAAGTTCTTATATTTATTACAAAAAGGAATAGATGTCCACGTTGTTGCTTGGCCGTCCAATGAACAGCACCTTTTCCCTGAGGTTCAACCATACCTTAAACGTGTCCATTACTTACACCTCACAAAGAACAAAATAAAAGCATTTTTTTATTTGCTATACGCTTTTTTGAAAACTTTTATTAAAGACCCTGCTTTAACTATCAAGTATTTTAAAATCACAACCCCACTTTATGGTATTACCAAAGCCCTAAAAAAATTTTACTCGGAGTACCCTATTCTCTTAATCAAACCTGACATAATTCACTTCGAATATATCACCATCTTTAAGGAACACCACCATCTTAAAGATATTTTGAATTTTAAAGCAATTGCGAGTTTTAGAGGACATGATGTAGTTTATACAGGTATTGACGAGAAAGATTACTACAAAGACGTTTTTTCCAAACTCGATGCGATTCATACAATAGCAAACTATCTCGTTAAATATGCAAAAAAATACAGAGGCCTGCCCAGCAATTTCTCACCTATAAGAAAAATTCCTCCTGCGATTCCATCTGATTTACTCGAAATAGAGAAAAACTATAGTACAAGAAATGGAGTCTCTGAACCTGTGAGAATCCTGACAGTAGGAAGATTGCACTGGGCAAAGGGGTACGAATACATTTTGAAAGCACTTAATATACTAAAAGACAGAGGGATAAAGTTCCATTACAGGATTATAGGAGAGGGACCACTAAAAGAAATGCTTGTATATCTCATTAACTTTTTTGATTTAGAGGAAAGCGTCGAAATGCTCGGAAAACTATCGTTCTCGGAAACAATTGAACATTATAAATGGGCAGATATATTTATTATAGGTACACTATGGGGGTCGTTAAAAGAAGGTTTTTCAAATGCGGTCCTTGAAGCACAGGCAATGGGACTCCCTGTAGTTGCTGGAGAATATACAGAAAATATGAAATACCTTCAGAGAGAAAAATTTGCTATACCAGTAGAAAGAAGAAATCCGGAAGATATAGCTGATAAACTTCAACTTCTTATAGAAAATCCTGCAGAGAGGAAGATTATCGGGATGAGAGCAAGGGAATTTGTAAAAAATTATCATACCATTGATAAACAGGCTGAAGATTTTTGCAGGTTTTATACGGAGATACTCGGAGAAGTAAGAAAATGATAGATATAATATGGTTGGGAAATAACACAATGGAGAATCCAGAAATAAAAGATGCTGTTTTTTCAAAAGTACCAGAGAACCCAAAAGAGATTAATAGAGCCATAAAAAAATCATTAGAAAACGAAAGTACTAACTACCTTTTAATATGGCATGAAAAATTTGGAATTCCCGATTTAGATAAAATCTTTAATATTATCAAAACTCCCGGTGATGTCTGGCATTCAGGGCTATTATTGGGGACAAAAGGGAAACCTTTTTTACTCAATTTCATCGCTCCCACATGGATGTTCAACAAAGACCCCGATAAAATACAAAGAATAACATCTTTCAGAATGCATTTTTTCGGAACATTATTCAAGAAAGGGGTATTTAAACATCTTGGACTCTTTGACGAAAATTTTGAAACACTGGAAGGGGCAGCACTTGATATGGGTTTAAGACTCATAAAAGGGGGCGCTTTTATTATTTTTGAACCCAGGATATTGGAAGGCATAACTCCGCTGCCTCAGACGAGAGTAAAAAAATTAACAATACATGATGAAGTAAGAATGCTACAAAAACACTTTTCCAAACAGCAGTTAATCTGGGCTTTAGTGCGCAGTATATCTTATGGGTATCCTAAAAAAGAGGTATTTAAAGAACTAAAAAAAGTTCTGAAAACTCGAGGAACACCAGAACAACCAGTATGGGAAAGACATTTACCGGATAATTTTGAATTACCTGATAAAAACGTAAAAGTATCGGTAATAATCCCAACATTAAAAAGACATAAGTATTTAAAAAATGTCCTGGACGCCATGAGGGAGCAAACAATAAAGCCTTTTGAAATCATTGTTATAGATGAAGAAAAGTTTCCGGAATTTTATTCACAGTTTAAAGATTTACCTCTTACTGTCCTTACCGGAAGCAACATCGGTCAGAGCACCGCAAGGAATCTGGGGTTAGAAATAGCAAGAGGTAATTATATAATGTTCTTAGACGACGACATAGACGATATTCCCACAAATTTTATAGAGAATCATCTGAGGTACCTCCATTATTTCAGAACAGATGCATCCTGTGGCACCGTAAGAGAAAGAGGGATAGACATAAGCATTCACAGGTTTAAAAAAATAGTAAGATTATCAGATGTGTTTCCAACTAATAATGTAATGCTAAAGAGTGCATGCCTTAATAAAATAGACCTGTTCGACACTAAATTTGACAGGGGGATGCAAGAAGATCATGACTTCGGAATTAGAATTTACATCGCAGGACATCTGATGGGAATTAATCCATTTGTGGAAGTTTTTCATCATAGAGCTCCACGAGGTGGGTTAAGAGAGAACAAAGCGAGAAAAGTGACATTTTCATCGGCAAGAACCTCTATTTTTAGGTTTAATATCCTACATAAATCTTCTTTCTACCTGATGTTAAAATACTATAACGACTTTCAAATTAAAGAAGAGATATTGCTTAACATACGTGGCTTCTTTATTGTAAAAGGTGGTTTACTAAAAAAAATCCTGAAGATTCTCGTTGCAACTTTTTTACTTCCAGTACTCTGTTTTAGACTCGTCAGAAACTATAATGAAGCAAAAAGAATGCTAAAATAGGTCTATATAAGAATCAACCACCTTATCCCACGTGTGTTTCTCCGCCCAGGCACGAGCATTTTTAGAATATACTTCATAGTTATTCATTACTTTTGAAAGAGCACTCAATATAGCATCAGGACTATGTGGATTTACGAGTTCTCCATTAAATCCTGGTCTAATAGCATCTTCAACACCAGTACCAAGAGAACCTATAGCGGGCTTTCCAAAATAATTGGCTTCGAGTATAGCAATACCAAATCCCTCCACATCACCTTCTGAAGTAGACTCACTCAACATCATAAACACTGAAGAAGTAATATAAGCACATCTGAGTTTTTCATCCGATAGTGCTCCATACAGTATTACTTTTTTATCCAGTCTGTGTTTTTTAATCTCTTTAATAAGATAATCTGTGTCTCTTTTAAGCCCAACTACATGGTATATAGCATCAGGATATTTTTCTGAAATGCGTGGTAGTGCCCTTACCACGTTGTGCTGACCTTTGCGTGGTGTTATGCTTCCAACAGTTAAAATAGATGGCTTTCCTTTGATTTTAAACTCGCATTCTCCCTTATAACTCATGAACTTTTCAGGACTAAATCCATTGGGTATTATCTTTATTTTCTCCTTATATCCAAAATGCTTCGTCACGAGTCCAGCCGTGAATTTAGAAACACAAACAAGTTTATCAAATTTACCAAGATGTGATTTCATCCACTTATATTCAAAACCCTTCAAATTTGCCTCTGTACCATGTATAACGCCAATCTTTCTTATTTTATTAGTAGAAACTATAACCGGACTAAACATGAGTGGAAATTTGCCTGAAGCAATAAACACATCCGGTTTTAGCTCTTTCACAAGTTTATTTAGTAGAGTTAAGCGTTCCACGTAAGTTGCTGCACGAGGCTTCCTATTTTTGACTCGCGTTATATTAATGCCCTGCTTTTTATCCCACTCAAGATCATATTTATTAGAAAAATCTCGGAAATCCGCAATTATATGAACATCAAAACCTTTTCTTATTAATGCCATTGCGAGACCATAGGCGTGACTTCCTATTCCACCAGGACCAGGAGGGAACTCGCTTGTGAAAATTAGTACTCTTTTCATCGCATTTATTTTAAAATACTTTTCTCGAATTTTACATACATTAAGCCTCCCTTAAAATAAGTACATGCTGAGACTGCTTATTATATCTCCAACTCCTCATCACAAAAAGAAAAACAATTTAGTAGGACACGGTGCTACAATTAAAGAACTTAGTTTCTTAAGTCGATATTTCGAGATCACTCACATTGCACCACTGTATGAGGGGATAGCGCCAGAGAGTGAACTTCCTTATACTCGTCCTATAAATTTTATTCCAATTATCCCAGGTGGAGGGAAAGGACTCAAAAAAGTCTCACTGCTAAAAACAATTCCAAAATGGCTCGAACAAATCGACAGAATTCTAAAAAAACAAGACTTCGACCTTATTCACATAAGAACGCCCTCCAGTTTTTCCCTTACATCACTGATTTACTTTCTAAAACACAGGGAGATTACAACCTTAAAATGGATAAAATTCGCTGGCAACTGGGAAAATAATCCAGCAGAAAGTTTTGCAACAAGGATTCAGAAACGTCTTTTAAAAAAAGGGGTTCCTAACTCTTTCGTGACAGTGAACTACTTTAAGAATCTACCTCACAATTTTGTGCCGTTTCCCAATCCTTCTCTTTACTTTTCTGAGTATAAAAAAAATATTGAATTATCCAGATGTAAAAAGCTTGTTACTCCAATTATTATCACCTACGTAGGAGCACTAAACCATGAGAAGGGCATAATGAACGCTTTGATGGTAATTAGGAAATTAAAAGAGAGCGGTATTTCATTCAGGTTTCTTGTTGCAGGTAATGGACCCATGGAAAAAGAAGCACGGAATTTCGTAGCAGAGAATGATCTTGTAAAAGAAGTTGAGTTTTTGGGAGCAATACCCCACTCAAGAGTTTTTGAGATTTTCAAAAGTTCTCATTTTCTTTTATTTCCAACCCATTTTAATGAAGGCTGGCCCAAAGTTATAAGCGAAGGTATGAGCATGGGTACAGTTCCACTTGCAGGAAGAGTTTCTATTATCCCTGAAATACTGGAAAAATACAAAATAGGTCATTCAATATATTCAAATGATATAGAGAGGTATGTGGAAACAATCAAAGACTATTTAGATAATCCCCAGAAATGGGAAACACACTCTGCTAACGCTCGAAAATACGCGGTATTTTTCACATACGAATACTATGGATTAAAATTATTTAAAACATTAGAAAAATACGGTTTAAACCTGCCATATGATGGAGAAGAATTCAAAGAAATTGAAAGATTTATCAGAGGCAAGGAATTCCCACTATGATAATATACCAAAAATAAATTACTTCCTGTACTTAATTACTATCTTTATTCTCAGCGTTATACTTGGTCTGGCAATGTTTAGGTCAAGACCCTTTGCCACACTCCATGCATATATTATCCCGGCAATAGGGATCTTATTCCTCTTCGCAAAATCTCCTGCACCCTCCATATATATACTTTCTTACATTGTTAGTAGCCATGTTTTATGGAGAATGACAAGAGCTCATGTATTATGGGAGTACAGTAAATATGTCAGCATCATTCTTGCTATATTCATCATATTACGATATAGCAAGCGATTGAAAAATTTTATATTACCTTTTTTATTCCTGTTTTTCATTTCTCTTTCCATACCACTCACCGTAAATTATTATAGCAATTTTTCAACTGTTAGAAGAGCCCTATCATTCAATCTATCCGGCCCTGTAGTGTTTGCACTCTCTGTAATATTATTTTCAAATATCAAACTTAAGAAAAAACATCTGGGTTTTAATATGCTAATGCTTCTATCTCCTATAATATCTGTTGGGACCATTTCTCTAAGTTCCATTTTAACCCACAAAATAGTTTACACAACCTCTTCAAATACACTTGCAAGTGGTGGATTTGGCCCTAACCAGGTATCAGCTGTACTTGGGCTTGGAGCATTGCTTGGACTACTATTTGGAATAAACTATATTGACGATATCAAAAGCAGACTCTTAATCTTCAGTATTAGCATCTGGCTATTTATCCAATCCATTCTTACATTTTCAAGGGGGGGACCTTTAAACTTCATTCTATCTACCCTGATTTTATTCTGGTATTTAATACGGGACAGAAAAACAAGGATACGGGTAATAAGTGCAATATCAGTAATTTTAATTGCTTTTATCCTACTTCTCCCAAAACTTGACAGGCTCACGCAAGGCAAGCTCGAAGAAAGATTCACAAATTTAAATCCTACAGGTAGAGGCCAATTAGCACTCGCAGAATTAAAATTATTTAAGGAACATCCTCTTTTCGGTGTGGGACCCGGAGTTGGCATTGCCGAAAGAAGTAGCATACTCGGTTACTTTATAGCTTCCCATACGGAATATACCCGACTCCTTGCCGAGCATGGTTTCTGGGGAGTTCTGGCACTCTCTATCCTTCTATACCTCTTTTACTTACCAATCAAACGATCGCAGTCATATAATCAAAAATCATTCAATGCCGCATTATTGGTATGGAGTTTATTAGAGATGGCACATTCAGCCACGCGTATAGCCATAACCACTTATTTGCCAGGACTTACGTATATCCAAGTGGAAGAAGATAATGAAGAATAAAATACTCATTGTTGGCCCATTGCTTGAGGCTGAAAAAGGGAAAGTAATCAGTCAAGGTACAATCCTTGCCAATTATTTGTCTAAACAATCGCGATTAAGGATTATAAAGGTTGGTAAACATCCAGATAGACTAAAAAGGATATATGAAACCTTCAGTAAGATAGTTACAAACAGAGACTCCAATCTTGCTATAGTCCTTGTATTTAGTGGTAAAAGTTTTATGTATGCTGATTTTGCATCTTTATTGCTCCGGAAATTTAATATACCCATAGTATTCTGGCTTCATGGAGGTGCTCTACCTGAATTTTCAAAAAAATACAAAACATGGGTAAAGAATGTACTGAATCGTGGGAGAATACTTGTTGCTCCATCTGAATACCTTACAGAGTATTTTAGCAAAATTGGCTTTAAAAATACGAGGATCATCAGAAATATCATTGATATAAAATCTTATAAATTTAAGGAGAAACCCATCCTTCAACCAAAATTCCTGTGGATGCGAAAATTTCATCCTATATGGAACCCCAAAATGGCTTTGCATGTATTTAAAAATATACTTAGTATATATCCAGAAGCCACTCTTGTGATGGCAGGAGCAGATGAGGGTTATATGGGAGAATGCATTAAAATTAGTAAAAAACTAGGCATCTATGAGCAGATTAAATTCCCTGGATTCCTTGACCACGAGCAAAAAGTTAAATATATGCACGAGAATGATATTTATCTCCACACAAATCTAATAGATAATGTGCCTGTTTCCGTAATAGAAGCCCTTGCAAGCGGCATGATTGTTGTGGGAACACGGGTAGGCGGAATGCCCCACATTATTAAAGATGGGATTAATGGTTTTCTTGTAAAAAGTAATGATATAGAATCGATGACAGAGAAAATTATTGACATATTATCAGGGAAATACAACATACAATCTCTCCAGGAAAATGGCTACAAAACTGCACAGGAATTCCATTATGAAAAAGTAGTAAATAAGTGGATAGAACTGATAAAGGAATTTAAACAATGATAAAAAGACCACCCAAATTGCAAAAGTATATTTACTTTGCTGTTCAAAAGTTACGTAAGGAACCTGTTAAAAAGGCATGGGAACAAATAATGAAAACCGATTATACTGACAAAAAAGCACTCGAAAATAGAATTTTGAAACGCGGAAAAGAGCACTTCTATTATCTTTTTCAGCATATACCAAAACTTCAGAATATGCCTAATAAAAATACTTTGCTTTCCCTGCTCGATAGAATAAACACAATCGCAGAATTTGATGACTTTTTAAAGCACATACCACCAACGCAAAAACATGATGTTATTGAGCGACCTGAGATTCTGACATCAGATGAGATTAAAAAAATCCACGTATTTGGGACTCACTCCTCTGGTACAACCGGTCAATCCGTAAGATTTCCAAAAGATATGCGAGATTGGGCACAAACTCACGCAAATATGTTTTACATCCTCAAGTTACACGGAATTGATCCCTTTGCACCATACATATATTACTGGGCTGGAGACTGGAGTATAAAATCAAGAATAACCTATTTCTTAAAGGACGTGGCCTTAAATAGACTCAGGCTAACATCTTACAACACCTCAAAAGAACATCTTTTCAAACAGTACAAATTGATTTCAAAATTCAAGCCGGAGTATATACTTGGAATTCCTTCCGGCATCGCTACTCTGGCTACATTCATGGTAAATGAAAAACTAACCCTGCAAAATGATTTAAAGGCGGTATTTACCACTGGTGAAACACTTCACAAATTTCAGAAAGATATTATTTATAGGGCATTTAAAACGCCGGTCATCAATCTTTATGGGTCTGCTGAAGTTGGTGTTATAGGTTTTGAATGTCCTAAAAGTCACATGCACATTATGATGGACACCAACTATATTGAAATCATGGATTCAGGTGAAATATTGGTCACGAATCTGTTTCAAAAGGCATTCGCTATTGTTAGATATAGAATAGGGGACCTCTCAAGTTCTACTCTCCAATGGGAACACGATTGTGAGATCTCCTTTCCAATTATACGTGGCATTGAGGGGCGAACAAGCCAAAAGATTGTCTTGCCTGATGGACGAGAACTTCCTCCGATGGCACCTACCTATATATTTGATAAAGTGGCACATACACGTTCAGTTATAAAATTCAGATACGTGCTGAGAAATAGTAAATTGCTTCTGCTGCTGGTAGTTAACCACAAATTTAATGAACGTGTTAAGAATCTCATAATAAAAGAGTCCTTTAAGATTTTTGGCATTAAGCCTGAGATTGTTATAGTTGATACTATTCCACCTCTACCAGGTGGTAAAGAAAAATACTTTATAATTGAGAGCAATGGGAAAGAGCACTGAGCCTTATGTTTCTATAATAATTCCATGCAGGAATGAAGAAAGATACATACAAAAGATTATAATAGATTTGCTTAATTCAAATACCGATATACCAATTGAAATACTCGTTGTTGATGGAATGAGCACAGATAATACAAGAGAAATCGTTAAAAACTTGGAGCAAAAATATCCTGATAAAGTTCACCTAATTGATAATACAAATAAATATGTTCCACATGCACTTAACCTTGGTATTAAAAAAGCACGTGGAGACATATTAGTGAGATTAGACGCTCATGCTATTTATCCCAAAAACTATATAAAAGATATGCTAAACTGGCTACAAAAGACAGACGCATGGAATATAGGACCGAGTGTAAAAGTTGTTCCATCTGGCAACGATGTTCTAAAGAAATCTATAGCATATGCACAACAAAGCGTTTTTGGGGTGGGTAAGGCATTATGGAGAGTGGGTGTGAAGAATCCTACCTATGCAGATACCACATGGTTATTTTTCACAAAAAGAGAAGTTTTCGAAAAAGTGGGAGGTTTTGATGAAAGATTAATTCGCAATCAGGATGCCGAGTTTAATGCAAGGATTTTAAAACACGGCGGCAAAGTGTTAGTTTTACCTACTCCTGTGGTACAACTTATAGCAAGAGATTCGTTAAAAGCATTGTTTAGGCAATATTTTCAATATGGTTATTACAGAGCTCTTAGTGCTAAGATTATTGGCAAATTCGTTTCATTTAGACAACTTATTCCCCCCATGTTTTTCTCGTCTATATTAATTTTATCTATACTCTCACTTTTCTTTAAGAAACTGTGGCTGCTTCCCTTAATAGAACTTCTTACTTATATGGCAGCCGCAATTATTTTTTCGGTATATGAAGCCATAAAAAGCAAGAATCTTCTTATTATTTTTACTCTACCTTTTGTCTATTTCACCATGCACTTTGCATTTGCACTGGGTTTCTTAATCGGCTTTATAAAATTCTTTATAATAAACCCCAAAGAGAGGCATAATGAGTAAAAATAGGCTTGTAGTGAAAAGATTCCTCTTCTATACTCTCATGTTTCTTATTATTACAATTATCCTAATTGTCTCCGTATTTATCCACGAGAAAAATCTTTTCAGGACAAGTGCTTATATAACCACCCACCTATATCCTATATTGTCCATAGTTATTCTAACTTTCGTAATGCTATATGCAACTGGCATGGTTTCCTACTATAGAAAACGCCCCGGCACATGGAGGTCTTTCAATTTACTTCAACTTATATGGTATACATTTCTTTCTGTCTTAATAGCCTATGGGATAACCTCAATAATATTTTATTCAAACAGAGTAGGAAGAAGTATACTTCTCTATAACTTCATCATCCTATCCTTTTTCTTCATTATAAATGCAGAGCATTTCTTAAAAAGCACAATCAGAAATTCCACTACATACATATGGAAATGCAATAAAATAACACCTGAAGAATTGTCTAATCAGTACAATATTCGTATCCACAATATCAGGTATGATCTTTCCCCCGAAGACGTGCCTAACAATAACATTGTGATAGTATATGACAATGAAAACGTGATAGAAGACAGATTGTTTATGGAAAAACTTGTTGAGGGTTTTCCAGCAATTCCTATAAGTGAACTAATAGAACTTGAAGCGGGTTTAATTCCTCACAGGTTCATTGGCGAATTTTACAGAATCTCTGATTTTACCGGAGTCAAATATTTTACCGACGGAACAAAAGTTATTATAGACTTCATTCTTGCTCCAATTCTTCTTTTGCTCCTTTTCCCTTTAGCCTTTACAGTTGCCCTGGTCCATAAGATGGAATCACCAGGACCTATTTTTTTTAAACAATTACGGGCAGGTAAAAATGGAGAACCTTTTTATCTAATAAAATTCCGGACAATGATACAGAATGCCGAAAAACATGGAAGAAAATTCGCAAGCGAAAACGACCCACGAGTTACAAAAATCGGTAGAATTATGAGAAAATTACGTTTAGATGAGGTTCCCCAGTTAATTAACGTCGTTAAAGGTGAAATGAGCCTTATAGGGCCAAGACCAGAACGTCCTGAATTCATAGAGAAATTCAGCAAACAAATCCCTTATTACAAACTAAGACTTGAAATAAAACCAGGACTCACAGGATGGGCACAGGTGCACTATAAATACACAGGGCCCAGAATAGAAGAACAAATAAGAAGACTTGAATATGACCTTTACTACATAAAAAATAGGAACATTCTTCTTGACATGATTGTTTTGCTTAAAACTGTTGGTGTAGTTCTAAAGGCAGAAGGAGTCTAATATGCAAACCATCATTGCGTTAATTGTAGCCATATATGGGTTCCAGACTCTTGAAACTATAAACAAAACGCTTTTTAAACACGGATTTATAGAGACACTTTCACCTGTGCCAGGATACGTAAACAATATAAATTTCGAGGTTGGAGAGAACTATCTTCTTTTGGATTTTGGCAAAGTGTATCAAAAGGACCATATAGAAATTGCAGCGAACATCATTGTAAAGCGTGGTGATACAACTTCTTATCCCTCAAAATTATGGAATGGCCTTTTCGCTGCAGATTACAACACACTATACCTTAAATACTCAAGGAAAAGGTTTAATTTCCTTATAGGAAGAGTTCCTGTGAGATGGAGTAACTCACCCTTCTCTTCTCTAATTTTTACAGGATACGAACCTGGTTTAGACCTTTTGTATTACTCTATTGCATATCCAGAGATACAGGGTGATTATTTCTTTTCAATACTACGAGATAATGAACATTTTCGGTATCTTGCTGCGCATAGGATTATATTAAGGCTTATAAAAAACTTTCAGTTTTCATTCGGAGATATAATTCTTTACCAAACATCAGATGGGCTGCCTGATTTCTATTATTTTAATCCTCTGGCAATATATTATGTAAGACAATGGACACTTGACTCTTCTGGGATGACAAATTCGGCTTTTGACTTTAAAGGAGATTATATCTTTAAGCATCTCCATTTATACGGTGAAGTTTTTATAGACGATTTTCCTTACATAAAAGTCTATCATGAAAATCCAAGAATGGGCGGACTTTTAGGTTTTATCTACAAAAAGAACAATGGAAGATTTGCACTGGAGTACAAAAGGGTTAATCGGTTCACTTATTGCTATTATGCTTTTGCACCTTATTTGAGTTTCAAATACTTCAATAAACCGCTCGGAACCTATGAAGGTAACGATTTTGACAAGGTGACCGGTCTTTACTGGATTAAGAATAAAAAATCGTCTGTCGGGATTGAGATTGCATACATGAGACATGGAGAAGGAAATATCTTTGAAGGCTATAGATCGACAAGCGAAGAATCTGAGTATTACTTTCTGAGTGGTGTGGTGGAGAGAAGTTTTTCTGTAAAATTTACTTTATCTCTAAAGATACCAAACAAAGGATTGCTATATTTGCTCCCATCTATAAAGTATATAAAAAATTACCATCATACCAAAACTCATAATGTATTTTTAGGCAATATTGCTATCATTTATAGTATTGGTTAATTCATCTAATATCACCTCTTATCCATTTATCCATCTTATCCAAAAGTATTATACACCCTTTTGAATTACGCTTTGCAAACTTTAATCTACTAATCATATTGATTTTGCCATAATCAGAGACATACGAAAAGAGATCAAATACTATAAAGGAGGATTAACTAAATATGAATTGTCTTATAGCAATGACTTATGGCTCTAAAACGCTATCCAGGTACTTTTTTTCTTTGGCATTAGAAATGAGTAAGCGGGATCATAAAGTTGTATTTATCACTGACCAAGCAAATCCCAATATAATTAAACAAGAGGGCAATCCAATTATCCTTACTTGGCCTTCAAAAAGGCCTACCAAACCAAAAGATTTTTTCTTTGCTTTAAAGGTATTACAAAAATACTCTATTGATTGTGTTATTGCTAATTTTGGCTCTGTTAATATGCTAATGCTAACTTCTTACCTTTTAAAAATACCTGTAAGAGCTGCCTATTATCATACACTCTCAGAAACATTTTTAAAACAGTATTCAACAAACAATTTTGTATCTAAACTTAAAAGACATTACAAATTAAATAGAAAACGGTTAATATATGCTATGGCCACTCATATCATAAGCGTCTCGGAAATAGGTAAAAAAGATTGTAGCAAATTGTTTTCAATTAATCCATCTAAAATTATTGTTAGACCATATAGTATAGAAGATCCATTATACCGTATACAGAACTTCGATCACATAGTTCCCCCATCACAAAGGGAAATAGATATAATATCTGTTGCCACATTAAGTCACCATAAAGGAATTGATATACTAATCAAAGCTGTTAGGATATTAAAACAGGATTTTCCCCAATTAAGAGTAATTATAATAGGAAGTGGACCAGAATCAGATAAATATAAAAGTATGACACAATTTTACAAACTAAATGAAAATATCACCTTTACCGGCTCGATGAAAGGAACAACAGTAATTAATTTTATTTTGAATTCTAAAATTCTGGTACTTCCATCAAGAACAGACAATTATCCTGCTGTACTCTTAGAAGCACTTAGTTGCGGAACACCAGTGGTCGCAACTAAGATAGGAGGTATACCAGAAATAATACAACATGACGTAACTGGTCTTTTAGTACCCCCAGAAAATTCTGAGGAACTGGCAAATGCAATTTATATCCTTCTAAGAAATAAGCAAAAACTTAATAATTTTGGAAATAATGCACGTAAAATATTTAGAAGGAAACATTACTTAAAAACATCTATTCAGAACGATGTATTGTTTTGGGAAAATCTTGTTTTAAATACTCACACTCGGAAAATTTTTGAAATACCATAACGAATTAGATATTTTTTTAAACCTATAAAAAAATATACAACTTTTATGCTTGAGATTTGCTACCTTTTTAGAGTTAAAAATAAGTCAATACTCATGAAAGAAGTGCGGTTAAAATGATTAACGAATAAATTCCCTCTTCCTCAAAATTAGAGTTTACCGAAGTATTCCGATTATGTTGTCTCATAATGAATTAGCCTCCTTTTATGTGTATCCTTTTGTTCTTATGATTATGAACCTTCTCAAGTTGATTGTACAATTTTACAATGGTTCTGTTGATTCTCACAATATCAAGGCTTTTCTTAAACTCTTTAAGGGTTTCTTTTATAAACTCTGGTGTATGTGGGTCTTCTAATATTCTACGATATGGTGTCTTGGTATCATAGTATCTTCTGTATTTCTTGCCTATTTTGTGTTTGTGGGATAATCTCATGGTGGGGATGAAGAAGTTATGTCTTAGTTCTACATAGT
>JALVYB010000028.1 GCA_027038175.1 Caldifarciminota bacterium
GCTGTCTTATAGCCTTACTTGGAAGTTCCATACCTGCCATCATTATCATTGTTTCAAGTCTTGACAGGGCATCACGTGGACTGTTTGCGTGAACCGTTGTCATAGAACCTTCATGACCTGTATTCATCGCCTGTAACATATCAAGAGCCTCCGGGCCACGACACTCACCCACGATTATTCTATCCGGTCTCATACGCAATGTATTGATAACAAGGTCTCTAATTGTGACTTCACCTTTACCCTCAATATTCGGAGGTCTTGCTTCAAGTCGAACCACATGTTCCTGCTGCAATTGGAGCTCTGCCGTATCTTCTACCGTTATAATACGCTCGTCATTTGGAATGTAACTGGACAAAAGGTTCAAGAATGTAGTTTTACCTGTACCAGTTCCTCCTGATATAAGTATGTTTTTCTTGGCAATAACCGCTGCTCTCAAAAATTCAAGAATTTCCTTTGTAACAGACCCAAGGGCTATAAGGTCTTCTGCCTGCAATTTTTTCTTTGAAAACTTTCTTATGGTGACCGTAGGTCCGTTAAGTGCAAGTGGTGGGATAATAACATTAACACGTGAGCCATCCGGCAACCTTGCATCAGCGTAAGGCATGGCTTCATCCACCCTCTTACCAAGAGGAGATAGTATTCTGTCAATAATCACCATTAACTGGTCATTGTTCAAGAACTTTGTGTCAGTCTTGTAAATCTTACCTTTCCTTTCTATGTATATGTCAAAAGGACCATTCACCATAATTTCTGAGATGTCTGGATCCTTAAGAAGCGGTTCAAGAGGTCCGTATCCAAGAGCCTCATCAAGAATTTCCTGGACAAAACGCCTTCTATCGCTAACATCTGTTATATTTATGTGAAGTCGCTCCATGAGTTCAATAATGAGCGACTCAACACGTCCTCTTAATTGTTCTCTACCTTTTTCGTCCTTGAATACGTTCTGTACCTCTGCCCAGTTTACTTCAACCATCAGAGAACGGTGTATATCTTCCTTCCACTTGTGCCACTGCTTTTCTTCTACCTGAAATTCTTCCTCTTGTACCTCTGCTCCGGCAAGTGTGGAAATTGCACTGTCAACATCCGTTCCTGAAGTTGTACCGAATCCACTCTCAGAAGTTCCTCCAGCCGTATCATCCACCATAAGTTGCATTGCCTCTTCAAGGGCAGCATCAAGATCAGAAACAGAGGAACTCGAAGGTTTTTTGGGCGTTTCCTTCTTTTTGGACTTTCCTCCTCCAAACAGGGAAAACTTCTTTTTCTTTTCTCCGCGAAGTTCCTTAATCAAGTCTTCCTCTGTTACCTCACCTCTCATATAAGCAACAAGCTTCTGAAGGCTCTTAGTGGTCTGGCTGCCGCCCTCAAGTTCTACATACGGAATACCTCTATCCAATGCTTCTACTGCTTTATCACCCGCATATGGTATTTCAAGTAAAACCTTATAAGGACTTGCCAATTTTATTATATCCTGCGTATCTATTGTAGAAACCTCGTGCGTATGATTAACGATTATTTTCACCTTCTCAGGCGGGAAATAATGGTGTTTCAGGATAGAAATTTTACCCTGGAAAGCGTTAAAGGAATGGAGGTCATTGGAGAGAACGAAAATTACTTCATCGACAAGTTCAAGAAGTTGTGTGCTTACCGGATTTAGTTGATTGATGCCATCAAAGAGACCATAAGCAAACTCCATGGAATGCAGCGCAGAAATAAAAGTCATAATTGAGGCTGGAGTAATATTGACCAGTTTTCTTCTTGGCACGGGAGGTGAAGACAGAAGTTTCAATTTGTTGTTCTTGGGATAGGAACTTATGTAGTCAACGAGTTCAGGTTTCTCGCCCTGCTCAAATTGAGACAACAGTTCAACAATGTCACCTTTCACATTGATATTGAGCGTCATTGCAAGGTCAGCACGCTCAAATTGAGTGTCAACAAGTAACACAGGCTGTTTTAACGAAAGTAAAATACCAGTGTTGGAAACCACAAATGTGGCTCCAACACCGCCTTTACTCTGTAAAAAGGCAAACTTCTTCATAGGCTTACATCTTCTTCTTTACATCTTTTATAATATGCAGGACATTTTCATATTTATCCCACATAATCTCTACATCACTGAAAATCTGCTTAAATACCTTGAGTTCTACCATTAGATTACCGAAGTAGTTTTCGACATAAATCTCATTTAACTGCTGACCTATCATCATAGATTGGGTATCATAGTTTATACGGATTGTCTTGCCTCTATATTTAAACTGCACTTCATTCTCGCCTTTCTTGACCCTGCATCCCATTATTTTTGCAAGTTCATCTATAGGAACAAGCACGGTTTCCTCTCTCAAAAGAAGAGGTAACTCATACGTCTTGGAATCGTATTTACTCCAGACTTCCACAAGAGAAAGGGACTTGGGTAGAATCATAGGGGTCACAAGGAATATAATCTCACTGTTCTCAGTTACTTTTGTTCTAACACTGAAAAGTGAACCAAGAAGAGGCAGAGAAGATAGTATGGGAATCCCTGTCTTCTTAATGGATGTTTTTGTGTTGATTAAGCCGCCAAGTCCTACGGTCTCACCGGAGCGAACCCTAACAGTAGCATTAAGTTTCTTTTCTCTAACTGCTGGAATTGCATATCCTTGAGTTTGCACAGCGTTTGCCCAATCCAAATCACTTACATCTGGTTGAATGGAAAGCACTATGTAGTTCTGTAAATCAACAGTTGGTGTAATTTTTAAACTCACACCATAACTTTTCCAGTCAGTACTTACGGAACCCAGCGCTCCAGCAGTAACCACAGGAATCTGACCACCCACGAAGAACGTGGCTGGTTTACCTTCAAGAGTTATAAGAGTCGGAGCGGAAAGGATTCTGGCCTTACCCTGTTCAACAAGGGCCCTGAGAGTCATGGATATAGGAGTGAACCTTTTTATTGGCCCAACCTCTGTTAAACCAGGAATGGGAATTGGATCCTCCTGAAGATTCAGTGCATCCACCCACTGAATACCAAGGTCGTTCCTCGCGCTTTTCAATATTTCAACAACGTAAACTTTTACTCCGATAGTTCTTTTACTTCCAAGAACCACACTGGTTGGGTCAACAACCAGCATAAATTCAGACTCAAGGCCATCCCTTGTTTTAATTATTAAATTCGTAGCCCCCGTTTTTTTAGGAATTATCAATAACTCATCTGGGGATATAATATCTACTACTGCCACATCATTATTACCTATTATTGCCCTCTTGAGCATGGGAATCTTCATTATATGGGAAAATCCCTGCACGAGTCTTATCGTAGGAGTGGGGGGTTCCTCTCCCACAAGTGCTCCACCCGTTGCACTTTCAGTCACTACATCCTGAGTAGTTCCCTGATCAAGTTGAGGAATGCCTTCATCTGGCAATTGAGATACAAGTAGTCCCATTGCTATCAATATGCTTATCATCTTCCACCTCCCAGAGCTTTGATATAATAATTTGTTTTTGAAAGATAATACCTTGCCTCCGAATTATTCGGGTCTATCGAAAGTACCCTCTCAAAAATTGTTTTTGCTTCCCGGTAATTTCCCTGATAAAACAGGGATTTTCCTTTAGCCATCATGGATTTAATATCAACCTTTGGTTTCTGCTGTTTTCTGGTTGTTGTTCTTGTACTCCTCTGCCTTTCAATGTTTTGCCTTGCTCTGCGCTGAGCCTCTATTGCTTTTAACCTTTCATTAATTCTCTTTATTGCAACTTTCGCCTCCTGGTCGTTTGGATAAAGATCAACTATGCTGTTCCAGTATTTGAGGGCAGTTCTATAACGACCTAACTTTTCTGCCTGTCTTGCTCTTATCCTGTACTGTTTTACGACTCTATCAACTCTGGCAAGTATTTGAGTGTATACTCTTTTGACCTGCTTATCGGTAGAATCTATGGCTTTTGCAAGTACTATCTCATTATAGGCATCTTTAAGTAAATTCCTCCTTAATTTTTCTCTTGCATTCTTTACGTGTATCAGGAGCTCTTTATATGCACTACTCTGTTTCAGTCTTAAACCAAAATTGATTCTTGGCATATCACCTGTGAGCTCAATTAACTTCTCTTTAGGGTCATACTTGGGTTTTGCTTCAACAACAATTGTATATTTTCCAGGTGTGAGATTAAATACGAAACTACCATCTCTTCTCACCTTAACCTCTTTACCTGTTTCTTTTATGTATGCTCTACCAAATCCTATAGGCAAACCAGTCTCTCCATCGTATATTTTACCAAACACCACAATTTCTGCTTTCTTCCTCCTCTTTCTTCTTTGCCCTTTCAGCATCCTCTCATACCTTATGCCCGCTTCAAAATAGTCAATTTTGAAGTAAGAGAATGTGTAATCTGCATATTTAAGGTTAATAACTGCTTCAAGACCTGGCATAAACCTGATACCAAATCCTATGTTTCTCTTCTTACTTGGCATGAATCCTTCCCAGTAAATTCCCAGAGCACTAAATGGTCTAAGTTCGACGCCCCAGAATCCTCCGAGTGGTGCAGTCTC
Source organism: Caldifarciminota bacterium (assembly GCA_027038175.1). Lineage (GTDB taxonomy): Bacteria > Hydrothermota > Hydrothermia > UBA1063 > CAJXJZ01 > CAJXJZ01. The sequence continues at coordinate 4,517 of JALVYB010000028.1, forward strand.
TGTATAATTCCATGCAAATTTACCCATTCCAAGCCCACCCGCGATAGTAAGGAAGTCTCCCACATGCTTTGTAAGTCCGAGATAAATGGGGATACGTGAGAGTGCTGAAGCAGCCGTATCGCTGGGTGTACCTTCAGACTGTAATTTAGAATCCTTGAAAAATGCATTGTCTATACCAAGGGTAACAGAGGGCATATTACCTGTTTCTCTCATGAACGTGTATTTTAAATTCAGGAGTAGCCCAAAGTCTGCAGCATATCCCAGACTGCCCTGAAAGTTACCGATTCCTCCTCCCATAAGGAATCCAAAGGAACCAGGGAAAGAACCTGCATACCTTGTTGCTATTCCATTGCTCTCAATCTTTCCTGCTGTAAATACACTGAAATCTATCACGGGTTTATCTTTTGGAAAAGACACTCCAAGAGGAACGTCCATCATGTTACCTGGTTTCATCTGAGCCAATCCAAATCCTGCAAGAATTAACAAACTAACAAAAACCTTTCTCATGAAAACCTCCTTTTTCTCATGAATTTGGTCTAACATTGTAAATATAATTAAGTAAAATAGTGCCAAATATTATAAGAAATATCGTTGGCAGGATGAGTAAAATCATCGGGAATGTTATTTTTACAGGTGCTTTCTGTGCCTTTTCTTCAGCAGTCTCCCATCTCTTATTCCTTAAATCCTCGGCCACAGAACTTAGAGTCTGGGAAATGGGAACGCCCAGTTTCTCCCCATACATGAGCATCGCAACCATTCTCTTTAGGTCTTTATGTCCGGTTCTTTCACCAATTCTTGCAAGTGCTTCCATTCTCGGAGACCCAAGAAAGATTTCCTGCAAAGCTATCTCAAACTCTTCCCTAATGGGCCCTTCTTTAAATCTCTTCGTTGTAAACTGAAACGCAGCATTGGGGGCAAGCCCTGCCTTAACACTGGTCACAAGCTGGTCAAGAAAATCTGGAAGTTGCTTGTCAATCAACTCGTGTCTTCTTTTTATAGCGCCACTCAGTGTTATATCAGGAATAAAGAAACCAAATACTCCGATCAAAACTCCAAGCAGGACGGATTTTGCAACGCTCATGTGAAAGATAATATTTACAATGAGACCACCAAGCAAACCAAGGAATATAAAACCACCAAGTTTCTGCGCCATAAATCTCCCTATAGTAGTATCATATTCACCTGCCATAATAAGTCTCTTCTCAATTGATTCAAAGTATCTTGAGGGAAGAACCTTTTTAAGAATGGGCTGGAACTTCTGAGACAAATAGAAACCAACACGCTCTGTAAAACTCTCCATTTCAAAGGATACCGCCTCCCTCTTCCTCAGAGCAGTTCTCGCTCTCATTCTTTCTATTCTCTTACGTACATCTACTTCTCTCTCAGAAGGAATTAGTGCAAGAACAAGAAACATGATAAATCCAACAACACTTATGAACATAAATAGCAGCACCATAGTTCTACTCCTTTTTAGTATTCAATTGTTATTATCTTCTTGATCCACACGAATGCTATTATGATGAGGACGAAGCACACACCATTAATTAATAGTCCGGGCCAGGTGTTAATCATCGGGCTGAAGAGGTCTCTTTGCGTAAGCCATAACATAAACTCCAGGAAAAATGGAAGGACAGTAATAACGTACGCAGATAATCTACCCTCAGCAGTGAGTGCCTGTATTCTTCTTTTGAGTTTTCTTCTCAATGTAATGGTTTCAGCCACATGATCAAGAACCTCCGACAGGTTACCACCTGTCTGAAGCTGAATAACCACTGCCGATGTAAAAGTTTTTAAACTCTCACTTTCTGGGACTTCCTCTTCAAGTTTTTTAAAAGCATCTTTTAACGTGCCACCAAGCCTCACGTCTCTTAGCATTGCCCTTATTTTATCCCTGAAAGGAGATTCAATTTGATCAGCCACAAGTTCAAGACCCTGCATAAAACCAAGACCTGCTTTCAACGAATTAGCAAGAAGATGTGCGGCATCCTCAAGCTGGGCCTCAAATATATCAAGCCATTTTTCTCTCAGACTATTTATAAAAGCCCTTAGCCCAACATACGCAACTCCCTCAAGGAAAATGAACATTATAAGTTTATTGAGAACTGGGCCGAAAGCAAAGTAAACAAACGCCGCAACGAGGATATATACTATCATCTTAAAGTAGAAAATCTGCTCTTTCGTTTTAAAGTACAGGATATTTCCCGCAGGTGTACCGGCTTCTTTTTTAACCACCCCTGAAAGTGACTGGAGTATAAGATATACGATTATGGCTCCTGTCAAAGAAGCCATAATCGCAACTATAAGAAGCATACCGTTCATATTATTCTCTCCCTGGTTTACTTACTACACTTACCACCAGGACATCCTATTTTATCAAGAATCTGCTGTATCTGCTGGGGTGATATGTTGCCTTTGTTAAATAAGGCAGAATTCTTTCCAATATATTTACCCACAGTTTTCATAATTGAGTTAATATCCATTCCTCCGAAGGGACCAGAACTTCCTCTTGGCGCCTTAATCTCACTCTGTATCTTATAAACCTTACCCGTGGAGGTAACCTTGTATACATTCCTTTCTATTCCACCTCCACTCCCAGCATAAATTTCCACATACTGGCTTGTTATTCTTCTTCTCACCCTTTTTATACCCAGATACTTACGCAATACATCATATGTATTTTCCGCCTTCAATGGAATATATTCTTTCTCTCCAATTGGCTTAGGTACTACGTATAAAGTGGCTATACGCTGAAGCAGGAGAAGGTCCTGGGCTGTATCAGGTGACACGGCAAAGGTTATTGTTGTTGCACCGCCAGGAGCAGAGAGTTGTTCCAAAAGCCCCTCTTTACTGGAACTTGCTGAAGTAGGCATGGGTAACTTCTGCCCTACAGCAAGAACAAGAAGATTCTCAAAAGGTACAATAACGGTGGGCTTGCGTACTAATCCGGGCACATACTGGCTTATAAGATCTGGTTCAAGCACACAGTATAAGTCCACAACGTCACCAGGAATTATAAGACCCGCAGCCCCTGTCAGCATATTAACATTTATAGTAACGGTCCTGTACCCAGATGGTATCAATGCTGAAAGACCCCTAACCTGTGAAAGGTCTACTATAAGGTCAGACTGTATTTGAGTTCCTGCCTTGATTGGAACAAGTGAAACTTTTCCCACAACATCCTCAAGGGTCTTATACGTACCTGGCTGCAGGAAGGCTTTAGGAACTTTGCTTATTTCAACCATGTCCTGCGTAATTACACTACGAGCAGGAATATCGGTTGCAGCCACAACTACAGTCTCCATTTCAAATCCCTTGAGCTTTCTACTCTCTATACTTCTCATATAACTTATGGTAAATATTCCGGTCAGCACTGCAAAAAAGAGTGCCACAAATAGAAGGCGCTTATTCATAAAATCCCTCCTTGTTCTAATATTACATAAACACTAAAAATTATGTTTGATAGGCCTAAAAACACACCATATCTTATTCTGCGGTGTGTTTTTATTTGAAGGGTATCATTATCAAAATTAACTTTTACCGCTGTTCCCCCGCTCAAAACTCCAAGTTTAATTGCGGAAACAAGGTGTCTATATCCAGACTTACTCAACTTCCATAAGTCTTTTAATCCATCCGATAGTACTGATACAATCCCTATTTTTCTGAATGCAGTATAAAGCAGAATCAAAACAGCGGCAATACCAATTATCAGTAATAAAAACCTGCCTCCGACCACTGCACCGGTTGCCATTGCAAATTTTACATCTCCTGCCCCCATTCCTCCTGTAGCAAAGAAAGGGAACATTAAAATAAAGGCAATAACAATACCACCTATGGCGCTGAGTAAATAATGTTCATATACTGAAATGATAATACCTATAAAAAAGAGTGAAAAGTTTGTCCAGTTAAAAATTTTACCGTACTTGTAATCAGTGTAACCTGCAATTAGTGAGAAAACAATGAGTATCAAGAATTTAATCTCTTTTATTCCTGCCATAAAGAGACTACCTCTTCATCCCGTTTGTCATTTGCTGGAACACCACCTGGAAAGAGTAATAAACTACAGTAGAATGTGGAACTTGCCACTCTATAGGATTCCCGAGTTCATCCTCTCCATCAAATGTAATCTGCTCCTGGAAGGTTATAATAAGAGAATCGCTAAGTCCGTTAAGGAAAGGCAGGTAAGATGTAGCGCAGTCATGAATTATGTCATATGGGACTGTCCAGAGCTGGGCTTCTGCTTGCTCTCCTGGTGGAATATACAAATTGAATCCACCATCAAGAGGTCCATAATTAAGAGTATCCCCGTAATTAGAGGTTACAGAGGTATACTCTATATGGTAATGCTGTATATCAGCCCAGCGCCCTCCATAGAGTTCCTGAAATGTAAAAAGCACAGGTTCCACATTATAAGTAATAACAGTATCAACCCTCGTAATATTACCATTCTGGTCAAGCCAATAAACAAGTTCATATACCACATCAAGCCGGGAATTTTCCGGATTAACCTTGGTTAGTCTCACCTCAGCCTTGGGATAGAATGGATTATTATCACATCCCGAAAATACCACTACAAGGGATACCAAAAACAATATCGGGAACACACGCCTTAGCATACCTATCCTCCTTTTGATGTAATTTATACCATAAAACAAACGATTAGTCAAGTTTTTATACTGTCATAAAAAAAGGGGGCGTTGCCCCCTCTTTTTTATAAACTTCTTATTATAGACATCAGGATATTGTGCCAAGACATCCAGCCATCTCAGCAATTATTCTTTTTACCTCAGTTCCGAGTTTCTGGTATGCCATGAATGAGACAAGAGCAATGAGACCAACAATCATTGCATATTCAACAGCTGTTGCACCTTCTTCTTCTCTTATAAATCTTTTTAACATTTTACACCTCCTTTTTTTCACGCTAATAATATACACTTTATAAATGGATTTGTCAACAGATACATCCTTTAAAATGATTTTAGAACTACAGGGGAGTACAAAAAACCTTGTGTTAGTAAGATTTTTTGGAATTAAAGTGTTCTATATAACCAATTACACAGACCGTGTCAAGGTGTTCAATTTTCAGACACCCCCCACAACAACCTTTAAGCTTCTCATAATATCTCCGAGGGAGCACAACGATGTCTGGTTCAAGTTTCTTTATACTCTCACAACATCCTATGCCTTCCAGAAAATCCTTATACAGTATAAGAACTGAATCGGTCTGTGATAGCGTGGCATCAACTGCAAATTTGTATTTTCCCCCGGTTGAATAGAAAAGATAGGGCACCCACGCCTGAATTGAAAGTATTCTTGTCCCTGCAGGATACTTCATTATGTATTTTTCACATCCAAAGGGATGGTATTCTTTCGCAAAATAATTGAAGCCAGGAGCATTGAAAATAAAAAACAGGAAAAAGGAAAAAAGCCAGAATGGTCTTCGTGTAGTTTTAATAATATAATCTTTAAATCCTCCCTCTAAAATCACGGGGAGTTTTTCGGCAATATCTACAGTGGCAAAGATAGCAAAAAAAGGCATAAATCTCCACGCATATAATGACATAAAAAGTAGAAATGCACCAGTCCAGAATCCTTCATTATTTTTACTATATTTTACAGAAATCACCCACAGAAGCATATATAAGAATAACAAGATACCAAAAAAACCCTTAAAATCTGGTGATAACCACTCATTAAAGGTTCTGAGTATGTACTTCTGTGCACTGAGATTCAAAAAGATTTGAAGAGATGAATGATATAAAAACAGAGGAACAATAGATAGAAGAATGCCTACGCTCCACTTTGTCAAATATCTTTTATTCTTCACATCATTAATATTTTCTGAAAACTTTAATAATAGTCCTATAGTTCCTATAATATAACTTCCGTGAATAAGAGACCAGAAAAACACTACTATACCCATGAAAAGAGGCTTTTTATACCTGTAAGCAATATGGAACAAGAAAAACATAAAAAGGGCGAATAGGTTTGGACGTAAAGATGCTACTGGCATAATAAGAAGTAAATATAGAGGGGCGATAAACGTGTAGATAAAAGTATCCAGTTTAAACAAGTACATTGGTACGGTAACCATTACCATAAGTAAGAAAACTTTCAGTACAATAAGTGTTTTGTATCTTCCACCTTTGAACAATAAATAAATGAGGTCATCAGAAAGCCACGAACTTCTTCTTAAAGAACGAGACGGAAGATAGGAAAAAGGATTATTTGTTACTATTTTGTGATATTTTATATCCAGTGAACCAAGGACTACATGCTGCCATAACATATAACTCTTCTCCATTGGAAATTTGAGGTGAAAAGCGAATAAAAACACCATAAAAACCTCAAAAAGAGACGGCATTATGTAATAATACCAATTAGTTTTTAATTCTACTTTCAGTTTTCTTAGTTTCATATCCCTTTTTCAATTTATTAATATATTCTCTTACAAATGGATCTCCAAAGAAACCTGCTTCAATTGATTTTTTTGCAAGCTCGTTCGTGAGATTCTCGATCTTTAATTCAATAGGGATAGACGGTTTATCCGGAATAAAACTTTTGCCTGGTGTGGATACCCTTTTTCTTGAAAGTTCTCTTTTTCTGATAGATCTGTACGCCCTGAGTAGATGTTTTAAGGCTTTTCTTTGATGTTCAACTGTGCTCTTATCCACACTACCTCTCTTCAACTCCTCTTCTGCTTTTTTCATCTCTTTGATTGCTTCTTTTAGTTCTTTCCCTTCACCCTTTCCACCCATTTTCGCCAGTTTCTCAGCCATTTCTCTCAACTTTTGTTGCATCTTACCAAGTCTTGATAAAATCGATTCTGCACCCTTCGGGATAGGAAGGGGCATAGGTAAAATACCCGATACCTCCTTCGTTAAACTGCTCTGTCTCGAAAGAAGTTTTTTAAGCATCTCTTCAAGTTCATCTCTCGTACCCTGTCCCCCACCTGTTTTTATACTATTTTGTTTCTTTAAAAGGTCCAAAATAGCCTGATTAACAAGTCCATATGATAGAGATGGTCTCGATAAGACAAACTCTTTTGCCATTCTTATAAGTGATATGGATTTAAATAATCGAATGTAGGTCAGAGCATCAAGTGAATCTGTTATACTCAGCGTCAGACTTAATCCATCGCGATAAAGAACTCTACTTTTCTCATCCATGTATGGAGAGGTAACCATATTTACAAAAAAGAGATTGTTTTTTAGTTCCTTAATTTTCAATAGAGATTTCCTCTTTCTCTCTTCCTGCCTCCTAACAAGCGATTCATGCATTTTTCTGAAAGTTGAAGACATTTCTTTTAAAAGATTCTCTTCCTCTTTCTGTGCTGCCACTCTCTGCGATTTTTTAAGAAATTCAGAAACTTTTTTCATACCACTCTTTATGTCTTTTAATTCCTTATTATACTCCTTCCACATTTCAGGACTTATACGGGAAATGGAGTCAAGGGATTTTTCAAGACGCTGCTGTTCATTAGCCAATCCTCGAATATCTTCAAAATACTTCGTTTTCTCTTTAAGAAGTTTCTCCTTTTCTAAAATATCCCTGAATCTATCTACAAACTCTTCTCTGTCAAGCGCATCTTTCAAAAACTTCATAAATTCTTTTAATTTTTTCAGTTCTTTTATAATTTCGGCTCTGTTTTTTCTAATAGTTTCCACATATTTTGCAAGTTTTTCTGTGTTTAAACTATCAACTTCATTCTTCCTGTACAACTTTCTCATAAGGTCCTGCATCTTTTCATCCAAAAGATTCAGGAAAGTTCTGTTAAATTCCTCAAGGGTTTTCATAAGTTCTCTGTCCTGTGTAATTTCCTTCAAGTTTTCAGCAATCTTCTTCACGTTTTCTATACTCTTTTCAAGCCTCCTGGTCTCTTTCAACGTCTTCTCAAGATCTTTTTTAAGTTTTTCTCTTTCAACTGTATTTAATCTCTGCATTTCCTTAATTTTAAAATCAAATTCTTCGAAGTTATTCTCATCGTCCACACCATTCCCCATTATGCTATCTCTTATGGCCATAAACTCCTTAAGCCTTTCGCTGTATGTGGGTTTTCTATATATAATCTCAGCGTAGCCGCTTTTTCCCCCCACATCAACACCCACTATTCTTAATCTTACTTCATTTTGCAACGGACCAAGCGGATCGACGAGACTTAACGAAATTGTATCTTCACCCTTACCATTATACTGCTTATCAAAAACAAGTTTTTTATAACCTTCTCCATAAAGTACCGCAAATCCCCTGGAAAGGCCTATATCATCCCTTATGTATGCTATCACCCTTTCTGTATCAGAAAGGACCGGGTTAATGGTATTCTCTGGATAGAGTATAGCCACTTCAGGTGGAGCATCAACCACCACGTGAATTTTATATAAGGTTGTATCCACTTTTCTGCCATCTGCGAACAACTCTGCCTGTATTTCTATGTCCCCTGTCACCTTAAAATGGACGGTTGCTGTATCTTTAAAGGTTTTCCTTAAATCTTCTCCTCTTACAGTACACGAATCCACATTAAAACTTTTTAATTTGAGGTATATATGAGAACCTTTAAGTACATAATCAACCGAACTTATTTTCCTCTCTTTGTTAGATAAATTTTCTTTTACAAATCCACGAACTTTAACATAGGGATATGGTTTTACCATAACAAGAGAGGTAATACAGTGACGACAGGTAAGAAGATATAGACCGCTCTTTTTTGGCGTTCTTACGTATACCTCATGTCCTCTGACCGGAACTTTCACCATGACTTTTTTCCCTTTAATATAGAGTCTGTCCGGCAAATGTTTCCCTCTAAGAAGTACCTCCAAACCTTCACCCTCGAACACTGTGTACCTTGAACGATCAAAATATACATAACTTTCTTTTCCCGAATACCATAGTGTGAAAACTATTATAAACATTTCAAGAATTGCTATTGAAAAGAAGGAACCGAATAAAATAAATCTGGAAAAAGGAATTCTAATTCTTACCCTGTGAAAAATGTCAACAAGTCTCTTTTCTATCGCCTTTTTGAACTCATTATTGCCTGTAAGTTCATAATAGGAAATAAGATATTCCTTGAGGTCATTATGTTTTTCTATCGTATGGGCAAAGGATTTTTTATCAACAATTATTTTTAGATTAATTAGCAGATACAAAATAGCAGGCAGGTAAAACACGAAAAAATAAGATTTCAAAGCAGGGAAAAATGTGGATAGTATATAAGAGTATAGAAACCCACACAGAATAAGTAGCAGAATCTCAAGTGACCTGATAACAAAAAACTTTATGTATATGAAAATGAGTTTTCTTTTAATCAATGTCCCAAATACTAAAAATAAAGGTCTCCTTCGTATGGCTCTACCTGGTCTGCCTCATCCAATGCTGCATCCTCGAATCTTGTGTATGGTTTGATAAATAGAAGTTTTACATCCCCTATAGGGCCATTTCTCTGCTTTGCTATTATCACCTGAACCGGCTCTGTCTCCTCGTTTTTCCTATCTTCCTTATCCGGTCTGTGGAGCATAAGAACAAGGTCAGCATCCTGCTCCAGAGACCCCGATTCTCTCAAATCCGAAAGTTGAGGTCGTTTATCCTCTCTCTTAACTGCTGCTCTTGAGAGCTGGGCTAATGCGAGAACAGGTACATTTAGTTCTCTCGCAAGAGCCTTCAATTCCCTTGATATAAGTGAAACCTGCTGTTGTCTGTTCTCCTGTTCAGGCGCATTGACAAGTTGAAGATAGTCTATTACGATGAGTTTAACTCCATGCTCCCTTTTTATTCTCCTTGCTTTTGCTTTGAGTTCCAGAAGATGTATACCAGACGTATCATCTATATATATGGGTGCTTTTTCCAGTTCCTCCACAGCATCCATTATTTTTTTCATTTCAGCGTTATTCAATCTACCACTCCTTGCTTTTGAGATAGACACCTGTGCCTCCATACACATGAATCTGAGTGCAATTTGCTCCCTGCTCATTTCAACGCTGAAAAAGGCAACCGGTATATGCTCTTTTACTGCCACATTCCTTATAATATTTAAAGCAAGACTTGTCTTTCCCATAGAAGGTCGGGAAGCAAGTATAATAAAATCTGAATCATGTAGTCCACTCGTAAGTTCATCAAGGTCACGAAATCCCGTAGGAAGCCCGGTAACGTTTTTCCCTTCCCTCCTGATTTTTTCAAGATAGGTATATATGCCATGAACCATCTCCGCTATTCCATAAAAGCCTTTTCTCACCCCTTTCTCTCTTATTTCCAGGATTTTTTGTTCAGCAAAGTCAAGTAACTCATCCCCTTTAAGTGACTCTGTTATGGCCTTTCTCATTACCTCTTCGGCTGCTTTAATGACCTTGCGATTAAGGGATTTTTCTAAAACGAGTTCAACGTGTCTGTCAAACACTGCAAGAGAAAGAACATTTTGTATAAGACTTACAAGGTAGTCTTCTCCACCTATTTCAAGGAGAGTACCCTCTTTTTCCAGAATATCCTTGACCATTACCGGGTCTGCAACACGGTGCTCATTATAGGACTGAACAATAGCCCTGAATATGGTACGATGTGCCGGAAGATAGAAATCGTCCTCTGAAAGCTGTTCAAGTCCCCTGTCCAG
>JALVYB010000029.1 GCA_027038175.1 Caldifarciminota bacterium
ACCGCAAGAAGGGTACGACCTGGTTTGTGCACAGCCATTGATACAACCCACTCATGAGGCGCGAGGGCTATTCCCTTAACTCCCTGCGTGTCCCTTGCAGTTGGTCTTACATCGCTTTCACTGAACCTTACAGCATAACCTGAGGATTTTGCAACAACAAGTTCTCTTTCCCCGTTTGTAATGGTAACATCTACGATTTCATCATCATCACGCAGTTTTATTGCTATGATGCCGTTTTTACGGGCATTCTCGTAAGCAGAGATATGTGTCTTTTTGATATAGCCATGTCTTGACATGAAGACTACATAGTACTCTCTGTGAAACGATTCTACCGGAACCATAAATATTATCTTTTCATCCTCCCTGAGTTTCAGAAGAGCCTTTATGGACCTTCCTTTTGCCTTCATGGAAGCCTCAGGAAGTTCATATGCCTTGAATGTAAAAGCCCTGCCTTTATTGCTTATTGCCATTAGAACATCGTGAGTATTACATGTAAAGACACCTATGGGATAGTCATCCTCATATGTGTAGACGCCACTTCTTCCAACTCCTCCCCTATTCTGGCTCCTATAACTCTTTACAGGTGTCCTTTTAACGTATCCAAGGTGTGTAAGCGTAATAACCACATCTTCCTTTGGAATAAGGTCCTCAACATCAAGTGTACTCGCCTCTCCCTCTTCTATTACAGTTCTCCTTGGGTCACTATATTTTTCTTTTATCTCAAGAAGTTCTTTTTTGATTTCTTCGTAGAGCAGTTTTTTGCTTTCCAGAATGCTTTTTAACCTTGCTATTTCTTTTATGAGTTCTTCGTATTCCTTATCTATTTTCTCCCTATCAAGTCTTGTGAGATTGCCCAGTTTCATATCAAGAATTGCCTGTGCCTGAGCATCGGAAAACTCAAATCTCTCCATCAGCGCAGATTTTGCTTCCTGCTGGTTGGCAGACTTTTTAATAACCTCTATTATCTCATCTATATGTGAAAGAGCCTTTTTGAACCCCTCAAGAATGTGCGCTCTCTTCTCTGCCTTGTTAAGACGGAACCTGGTTCTTCGTGTAATAACGTTTTCCCTGTGAAGTATATAATGCTGAAGTAACTCTTTAAGATTTAATGTTTTAGGTTCACCATCAACAAGGGCAATCATTATAGCCCCAAATGTAGTCTGAAGGGGTGTATGTAAATAGAGATTGTTAAGAACAATGTTGGGGTCATATCCCCGTTTCACCTCAACAACTATTCTTATTCCTCTTCTGTCAGTTTCATCCCTTAAATCCTGAATTCCCTGGATTTTCTTACTTCTTACAAGTTGTGCTATTTTTTCAATAATTGTGTTGGTTGATACCTGATACGGCACCTCAGTAATGACTATTCTTGTTCTGTTTTTTTCCTCTTCAAAGTGGACCTTTGCTCTGACCACTATTCTGCCTCTTCCAGTGAGATAAGCATCCCTTATACCATCACGGCCAACTATTATTGCACCTGTAGGAAAATCAGGACCTGGAATATACTGCATTAAATCCTCTACGCTTATTGATGGATTATCAATAAGGGCAACAAGCGCATCAACAACTTCTCCCAGATTGTGCGGCGGCACATTGGTGGCAAGTCCCACTGCAATACCTGAAGACCCATTTACAATAAGATTGGGAATTCTTGATGGCAATACAACAGGTTCTTTCAGCCTTCCATCGAAATTGGGGATAAAATCTACTGTATCCTCATCAATATCTTCAAGTAGTTCAAGTGCTACTTTAGAAAGACGTGCCTCTGTATACCTGTAGGCAGCTGGTGGGTCTCCGTATATAGAACCAAAGTTACCCTGACCCTGAATTAAAGGATACCTGAGAGAAAAATCCTGCGCCATTCTAACAAGAGCATCGTATACAGCACTATCACCGTGAGGATGATACTTACCAATAACTTCACCAACCACGGTAGCCGATTTTCTGAACGGCTTATTGGGAAGGAGTCCGAGTTCTCGCATGGCATACAATATTCTTCTCTGAACGGGCTTCAGGCCATCTCTTACGTCAGGCAACGCCCTTCCCACTATGACGCTCATCGCATAATCAATGTACGATGAGCGCATTTCATCTTCTAAAAGGGTATCAAAAAATGGTGTCATAATTCTTCAGGATGCCTCCTTGCGCATTTTGAACAATACCTTGTCCAGGGTATAAGTTCAAGTCTCTCTGGCTCTATCTGAGAGCCACAACTTTCACAAACCCCATATTTCCCATTTTCTATTCTTTTAAGCGCTTCCTTGACTTCTTTTAATCTACTTAATTTTTGACGTGCTTTAATGGACAGGTCATTTTCAGCATATGTAAAGTATGCCCATTCTTCAAAATCTTTGGGAGAATTCCATTCATCTCCCAGACGTTTTTCTTCTTCTACCTGTTTTTTTAGATACCGCATTAACTTTTCCTGTTCTTTCACTAATAATTCCCTGTACTTTTGAAGGTCCATAACTCCTCCCTTTTAATGTATTTTATTATAAAGGCTTAGAAGTGAAGCACAAAGTAAAAGATACGCAGTATTAAGGGGTATTTAACCTTCTGTTTTTCTCTTTATACTTGCTCCCAGTGACATTAATTTCTGCTCAAAATTCTCATATCCTCTATCAAGATGGTATATATTCCTTACAATTGTCTTCCCTTTCGCCATGAGACCTGCTATTACAAGAGATGCAGAAGCCCTCAGGTCAGAGGCATTAACAACAGTGCCCTCAAGACTCTCCACTCCCTTTACAACCGCTTCCCCTTCTTTAACCTCAATATCAGCACCCATTCTTTGAAGTTCATAAGCATGGTGAAACCTTGATGGATAAATTGTTTCCCTTATAATACTTACTCCTTTCGCCAAAGTGAGCATAGCCATAAACTGAGCCTGCATATCTGTGGGAAAACCGGGATAAGGGGCAGTTTGAATGGTTAATGGCCTTATATAATCTGAAGAAGGTTGAATTTTAACCGCATCACCAGTAACATTAATTTCTGCGCCAGCATCCTTTAATTTTTCAAGGGTTGCAGAAATATGCTCGGGAACAATATTTTTTACAACAATTGATGAACCTGTAGCAAGTGCCATAACAAGATACGTACCTGCTTCTATTCTATCAGGTATAATTCGAGTGTCATGAGGAGGTTTCAGGTTCTTTGTTCCATAAATTCTGAGAACCTCACCTCCGATACCTTCCACCCGTGCACCTGATGCCTTCAAAAACTCTGCTACCTGTACCACCTCAGGCTCAAGTGCAACGTTTTGTAGCACAGTCTCATCTTCTATAAGAGAAGCAGTCATAAGAAGATGTATTGTACCACCCACTGTTTTCTGTTCAAACACTATTTTGTTACCGTGCAGCGCCTTCGCTCTGGCCACTATAAAACCATGCTCTATATCTATCTCCACTCCAAGTTTTTTAAGTCCCTCAAGGTGAAAGTTAATAGGCCTTGGTCCGAAGTTACACCCACCTGGAAAAGATACTCTGGCATATCCAGTTTTAGCAACAAGTGGCCCAAGAACGTATATAGATGCCCTCATTTTCTCCACAATAGAATAGGGTGCTATTTGATTCTTGATAGCAGGAGATAAATATAATTCGTTTTTATCTGTCCATTCGTACTTTGTGCCTATAACATCCAGAAGTTCCAGCATGGTCAAAATATCGTTAACACGTGGTACATTCTTAAGGTAAAATCCGCTGTCAAAAAGAAGAGAACATGCAAGAAGCGGTAAGGCCGCGTTTTTTGCACCCGATATAACAACCTGGCCTGAAAGTTTTTTCCCACCTTCGATGACAAATATTTCTCTATCTCTCATAGAAGAATATGAAATCCCCTATATCTTCCTTACCTTTTAAGTTTTCTCCTTTTTCAAGCGGGGCAATAACAAGTACTTTTAAAGAAGGCTCCATCCGTTTAAGCTGAAACACAACTCCAAGTTTATAATCTGAATGAAAACTTCCGTTTATATGGAACACTTTGTATCCTTTATGAGACTTCAAAGCACGTACTATCGATTCTGCCATTGTTGCATCTTTCAAACACTGGGCTTTGTAATAATTTTCCTTCATCTCGTCTGAGAACCCTGGCATATGAACCTTCTCCATAGTCTCATAAAACCTTTTTCTGTACTCTTTATTGTCATAGTAAACCACCTGTGAGATGTATTTTTTCTCATGGCTCTTGAGTGAATCAAGGGCAACAGGACCATTCTTTGCCACACTGGAGGCTATATAACGGGGGACATTGGCTGCAAGTACATAAATTCCCTGCTTTTTACAGTATTCTACAAGGGGTCTGTAATCATCCTTGTAATTACTCCAGGGGCGTGATTTTTTCAAAAACTCAGCCTCCGTAATTTTTCCATTTAAATAGTCATCAAGAAAATGTTGAACATCCCTCTCAAACATTTCCATGGAAAAAATTAAAGGGTATGTTTTAGCAAGCGATTTAAGAAGCGCAAGTTCGGCATCGTGACAATCCTTTGAATCATGCTTCTCTCCAAATATAATGACATCATAATTTGCTGCCTCTTTTACCACATCATCCAGAGTTTTCATCGCGCCACTTTGAGAATCTATAAACATGAGACCTCCTGTCATGGAAATAAAAATAGAAAGCAAAATCGATAACATAAATTACCCTGCCATCCCCTGAGACATTATGTAACCTGCAAAAATTAACCAGATAACCACGCCTACAATGCCAATGATAAGTCCAATAAGTCCTACTATTCCCAGCACCGTAAAGAAAGTACTTAAATTAGAACTTGCTTCAACGAAAGCCTCCTCATCTCCTTCCTTTGCCATTCTGAGATTATTTGCAGCCTTAATTAGAACAAGACCAAGCCATATCCAGAGAATACCAACAATTGTAATTGCTGTTATGATACCATAAATAAGTTGCACAACACCAAGAAACTTTATCCATCCTGCACTCTGTTCGAGTTTTAATATTGCACGTTTTACTTTTTCTTCACTAAAAGCCATATAACCCTCCTTTTATTCTAAAAAGATTAAAGTCTCTAAAACGAACGTCAAAATTGCACATTCAACAAAAAATGCTTTATAATAGAATGTATGGCAGAGGAAAAGAAAGAAGAATTACGTGTTGATACAATGTTGAAGGTGTTTACAGGCGAATTAATTCTAAAGGCATGGGCCTGGCTCGGCATTATTTCCCATCCTGAGACCGAACAAACCAAAATGGACCTCAGACAGGCGAAACTTGCCATAGATACCCTTGAGAAAATCCTTGAACTTAAAAAAGAATTCCTCAGTGAAGATGAAATAAAAGAGACAGAGATAGCATTATCAAATCTTAAACTAAACTATGTGAGCAAACTGAATGAAGAAAAAAATAGAAAATCTGATTGACAGCGTTATCACTCCCCTTGAGAGACACCTTTCGAAACACTCTGTTTTGTCACTATTTGTCATAGCCTATTCTTTCACTATCATAAGGAATTTCCTTGAATCATCGTTTGAAGAGGCAGCAAAAATAGGCTTCTCCCCTTTCCCTTTCTCTTCAATTATCGCCTATTTTTATCATTATCCCCTTTACTATTTTAATGTTTACATCTTCGTTGCTATAATTCTTACGCTCGGAGGAGCGTATAAATACAAGGATGCACTGAAATTCAGTCTATTCTTTGCTTTTTGGGTTATCATTGCTCCATTTGTTGACCTATTTCTGGGGGGACACTTTGATATCAATTACATAATGCATTCTAATCAATTTCTCTTTTATTTTATCAATTCCTTAAATCCATTCGTAAAGGCACCCGGTATAACAACTGGAATAAGAGTGGAATCATTCCTTGCCTTAGTGGGCATTCTTGTAGTACTAATATATAAAAGTAAAAAAGTACTACGAAGTGTCTTTCTTATCTTCGCTCTTTATGTTTTTCTCCTTCTCACAGCAGGGACATTACAGGCATTATTCGCTGAGAGTTTTGGAACTACACTATATGACGCGTTCCACGCCCCAGGAATTATATTTTATCCGTCATTGAAATTTGCCCTGTTTCTCTTCATAATTTTAGTAATTGAACTATTATTTGGCATGTTTCTCTATAGCCCACGCCGATTTATAAGATATATAGCTCTTGTGAGATGGGAACGTATCTTATTTTACCTCTCTGTGGTTACAATGGGGTTTCTCATTGGACTAAAAAGCCTTGCTTTTGGTTTTCCACTCATTTTCCATAATCCTACAGACTTTCTTGCCATAATCGCGCTTTTTGGACATACTTTCTTTGGTTTTTTGTTTGGACTTGTTATAAATGATTACTTTGACAGAAATGGCGACCTGCTCGCCGGTCAAAAAACCCCTTTTACCTTGCGAATCATAAGAAAACAGGAACTGCCTTACCTTGCAATCTTTTTCTTCCTTACCTCCCTTATTTTTGCCTTCTCTATAAGTTATTATACCGCACTTGTGGCTTTAACAGCACTTATACTTAGTTATATTTACTCTGCACCACCCTACAGACTCAAAAAATACTGGCCTGTTTCTGTTTATACAATATCCACCATAGCATTTCTTGAAATGGTGGTGGGGGTTTCTACACTTGCTAAGTATGCGGCTATAAATATCCTGCCAGTAGAAGTTTTTTATGTCTTTTTCCTCATATTTCCGCTTGCTTTCGGCACCAAAGACCTTAAAGATTATGAGGGGGACAAAGCGACAGGTGTATTTACCATTTTTACATGGCTCGGCCTTAAAAAGGGATGCATATTAAATGCAATACTTGTATTTACTGCTTTTATGGTGGTTCCTGCGGTCTATGGGAAAAACTTTTTGCTCTTATCATTGTTACTGGGACTACCAACCTCACTATACATAATGTTTTACCCTAAATTCAAACATTCACGCCCAAGAGAAATTATTTTCTTTTCGGTTCTCATTTTCTACATTCTCTATATGGCAAAAGCTACTATAGAAAGAGTGAAACAACCCGTGGATTTAAAGAAACTTATGAATGAATTGCAGATAGACGAATCCGCCCTCATTCCCCGCTCAGGTTATCAGGAAAAGGCTATTTTTGATGCTTTAATAAATCCACAGGATAGTTTGTTTTATCTTCTTAAGGCCCGATTCTATGCAGGAAAAGTCCCTATTTTATCCTTTTACTATCTGGACAAACTAACAGATATTATGGAGAAAAAAAAGGACCCATCATTTTATAACTTCAAATATTACATGGAATACAGATTTAAGGCTCTAAAACAACTTATGGATGCAGATAGCATAAACCTCGCCATAGCCTATGCTTTCAAATATCTTCCATATGGGCCTTATTCTGAAAAATTTTACCTGGCTCTTGGGAAAATGCTTATGGAAAAAGAGAGATACGATGGCGCGCTTGAGGCTCTGAAGGGAGCTTTCTTTCTCCATCCAAATGAGGAAAGCGCTTTAGACCTTGCTTTGACATACAAAGAACTTGGTGAACAGGATAGTTTCATCAAGTATTTTAATGAATACCTAAAATATAAGCCAAAATAAAAAGGGGCATTAAAACGCCCCTTTTCTCTTTTTTATATCTCTCCCAAAATTTTGTTTATTACCTTACTGCCATGCTTCAGCATCCATTTGCGCCTTATGCAGTGCACTATCTGCATCCATAATATCATAAATTGACATTGGCGCAGGGTATGCTGCTGTACCGTCCAGCCACATATAGTCAAATATAGAATCCTTTGCTGTTATAGGAGCCCCCATAAAAATACTGGCCATTCGTATAAGACTACCTGCAAAGGGAATTCTCATCTTGTACTTTACTTTTGCAATTACTATCCAACCACCAACCGGAAATGTATAATGATTATAGGTATACTTACTGCCATTCTGGTCAAAATGCTTTGGCTCTTCTCCCTTATTGGGGTTAACTCTTGCCCCTCTCCACTCATCCCATAAACTATGCGGATAATCTACCCACCTGTTCTGATGGTCCTCAACTTTATTCCACTTCCAGTAAGCAGGATGTACCGACGCCACACCTTTTCGCCTATTGGGGCTTGCCCCTCCAGGTCTTGCATGAAAAGCATCATAAGCAACGTCACCATGTTCATTATAAGGTAGTAGGGCTTTGTCAGTTGCCACATACGTAGGATTTACCCTTACTTCCAATTTAAAGTTATCGTTTTTAATTGGCAGACCTGAAAGTTGAAGATATCTCTTTATGTCCCTGTCTGCCTGTTCTCTTCCCCTTGCAAAGATCCACTTAAACCCGAGATTCGTATTGGCAATAGGTATATCACCGTTGGGATCGATGAATTGCCAAGCCCTTTTAGCAATCATTTTACTTATCCCGTAATTTATATTATAAAGAAAACCTGTAATATTATTGGCAAACATCCCAAGTCCCAAACTATACCCTAATCCACCTTCTGCTCCATAAGGATAATACATCGCATTCTTGGGATCATGAAATTTTGGATTGGCTACCTGCTGGGCTGCTATCCTTGCCGCCATTTCAAGTTTCATCTTTGTGTCTACATACTGTCCAAGTGAGTAAATCCCTGCCATGAAAACAATGAGAATAGGGAGAAGCATTATAAATTCTATTAAAACTCCACCTTTTCTTTTCATGTCACACCTCCTCAGTGATGCAGATTATTTCCATGATCTTGAATTACTCTTGTAATTGTAGGCCAATACCACTCAAAATTGTCTGATTTAGGCAAAAAACCAAAAGGAATATCTGGCCATAAGGGGTGTCCAAAGTATCTATCCTGTTCTCCCATTATCCCACTTACGGGTACAGAAAGCATGAAGTGCGGTAGATGAGTTACATTGTATATATAAATGGTATTATCGTTGAAAACCCTGGGTTGAGCAGCTGCTGTAGCATATATATATGAAAGGCCAGGCGGTGTGAGATAAAAATTCCATTTTTTCAGCCAATCCATGGTTATAAATTTCTCAAATACTGTAGGAGTTAAATATACTCTCACCCTGGCGAAAAACCTCCCCAGCCTATCAAGTTGAAGTTCACTTTTATAATCAACCGGTACATACTTGGAATTTCCTGAATAATCAGGAAACTGGCTATTTCTATATACTATACCTGACATCCAGGGAGTAATAAAGGGATATTTTCTGGTAGATATACCAGGAAGCGTTAAAGGTTTCCACAATGATGCCCACAGTATTGGATTCTTCATCGCATCCTCTTCATCAGGAACAGGCAGAAGGTTGTATTTAACCACATCTTTAATCCAGGTATTCACACGTTTTTTAACTATATAATCCTTAACTCTCTGAGGGGAATAAATTCCTCTAAATTTCACTACCTTACTCTCATAAGAGGCAAAAAACCTCGTGACACATGCGTCCTGTACGTGAAACGCATGATGAATAGCTTTCCACTCATCCTCTACAAGTCTCTTTTCATCGCTACGGGGATTCCAGTCCTTATCATGATACACTTTTTTGAGTGCTTTCATAAACATTGCATATTGCCATCTCGCAGCATTCTTGGCCATCTTGTCATAAAGTTCCATAAGAGCATAATTCACCTGAGCGTTATTTCTCATATTACTGTAAACTATCTGTCCTGCTGCGGCTGCCGCATCTGCTGCATTCTGTGCTTTAATCTTCGCTATTGTTAATCTGCCTGTCTCATAGATATATGAGAACACACCAAACAATATAAATATGAGAAATATACCCATTACAAGGACCACACCTTTCCTGTTCTTCATCTTCTCACCTCCCCTCATTTGCATTACTCCATAATGTATTCTGTTCGTCTCGAGGGTCACTCGGTGGTATAAGTTCCGCGTAATGGGCCATTCCGCTTTGACTCCCCAAACCAATAGGACTTAGAGTCACGCCACTCACCCTATCAGGTCTGTAACTCGGTACCTGATCGTCCCAACCACCATGATACCAATCATCCTCGATATTCCAATAAGTGGCTCTATATGTGGCCGTTGCATAAGATTCCGGTATATTAGCTAAAGCCCAGACTGCATTATAAAAGTTCCAGTAGTTACGACGATTTCCCCATATATTACCCCCAGCATGAGTTATCATAAAGTGAGTAACAGGCGTAAATTCACTCTTTGCGCACCATATACAGTGTCCCCATGGGTCATAAACCGGATGAATACATACTTCATGAGACTCCGCCCAATAAAAAGCGCCATCATCTCGAGACCATGCATCTGCTGGTTGCCTTGTCCATGAATGGGCATAATACTCCCCTCCCCAACCAGTTTCACAACTTGGTCCGTATTTATCCCATGCTATAGGTGGACGAGGAGACGTAGCCGTTCCCCAGTAAGTTATTCTGTCTTTTCCATGCATAAAACCGGTATATTTTCTTGAGAGCCATTCGTCTTCTCCCATACCAACAGGTGTAAGACCAAATAACATATATGCGTCAATGGCTTTCCTAGTATCACTATCAAGATACCCCCACCACCATATGAGACCCCACAAATTCCACTTGGCTGCCTGTAAAAATGAAACTCCACCAACGTTAACCTTCTCTGGGTACCACTGTTTCATGAGGAAGCTGGAAAGACCAGAACCGCTCGTGCTGGAAACCACACCTTCCGTTTTTGCCATACCACTTCTAAAATCATAGTCAAAACCCTCTATGGCTGGCTCACCATGAGCAGTAGTTGTTCCATTCCACTTGTAAGGGATATTTCTTGGATTAGGATCTCCCATCTGAAATGGCGCAACTGCTCTCCTAACGATATCTGCATTCCATGGCACTATTCGAACTGTTTTACGTACTCTGTAATCAAGAACAAGGTAATGCACACCCGTTTGATTATCAGTCTCTATTTTTTTCGTGAGGTTATTTCTGACTATATATCTGTAAAGAGACCTATATTCATCCATATGCTTGGTAACAATACTGGTATCAGGGGAATGTACCATCATAATCCTTGCCGCGTTATACGCAAGGAAATTAATTTCCATCTGTCTCACAAATACCTTTGCAAAATCCAGAGTACTGAATAATATTACGAGAATTATGGGCAGCACCATTACTGCCTCTACCAAAATCTGCCCCTTTTTATTATCTTCCTTCATAGTATCACCCCCCTACCACCAGAGATATCTCCAGAAAATTTGAAACATAGCAATTTTCAACATCAAAGCAAGGAATCTGAGAAATACAAAAGCAGGAAGAGCAAGTAAACCAATTATCATACCATATTCCACTACACTGGCCCCTTCTTCACTTAAAATAAACCTTTTCATATGCTTGCCCTCCTTTATGGGTAGATTGGATTCCTAATAGTTCTCAAAATGCGCGTATAGGACGCCACTAAAGACCATTTAATATAACTCCATATCTGAAACATTGCGAACCCCAGGACGCCAACCAATAGTCCATACTCTACCAGGCCAACGCCCTCTTCATCCCTCAAAAGTTCCAATAACTTATATCTCATCTTTTAGTCGCCTCCTTCTTTTTGACTTTTAACTTATAAAACAACAAATTCGTTTTGTCAAGAATCAAAGTATGATGTCTAAAAATCCCAATAATAACAACACTACTATAAATGCTCACCTGTGCAAAAATAACTAAAATTGTTTATTTTCTCGACACCCTAAAGTAAAGTGTATCCTCAATAAACATTTTCCAGCCATTAAAAATTTCTTTGATATCACTTCCAGTTACCTCTCTATAGGTTTTTTTAAAAGTCATATTTGACATACTTCGCTCAAGCAATTCATATATTTTTCCAGGATGTTTAGCATCTATAATTTTCAAAAGGTAATAACTTAAAATAATACCCTGCTGCGGCATAACCCTCCCAACTGGCTGTTGATAGAATGAAAAGGCATCTCCCTTTCCCACTTCAAATACCTTAGCCGGAGAAATATCACAGGTATCCTTGCAATCAAGATACATGGGTAATCCAAGCGAAAACCATAGTGGTAATTGACTCTCCTGAATACTAAAAGTTCTTATAAAATCACTTATCAAATTTGTAGCGTACTCTCTTCTGATCTCACTCAAGACTTCCTCTTTATTTTTAAACTCAAATGCAGGAACCCAGTATGAATTGGCGGGAGTAAGATACATTCTAAAAGAATCAACTTCCCATATGGGCAAAAGTAGAATATTATAGTAAGGATGGTAAAAAAATGGGATTGAATCAAGCCATTCTTTAAACTCTGATTCAACTTCATCTGCATTTTTATATAATGAAGACTTAACGAAGGTTATATTTCTCTTTTTGTCTCGGCTTATCTTAATTGTATCCCTCTTGTCCGATATATCGGAAAACCTGTCTTTTATAAATTCCACCATATTCTTTATTAGTTTTGTATATGTTGTACCCGTTATGCTTTCAACACGTTTTCTTATAAATACCTCTCTACTTCCATTGTTAACAATTATCCGTTTTTCTATAGGGGTAAGCACAAAATTCTTTCTTAAAATTTCCTTCCTGGATAGATGCTTTTTCTCTGCAAGATATCTTATAAAAAGGTAACCAAGAGAACTTGCAAGAGGCTTGTAAAAGACCATATCCTCTACAAAGTCACTCGCAATAGTTCGGAAACTGGAACTTGCAAAACTCGATTTAACCCAGTCTCCAAAGTCAAACCCGAAGGATACGTGTTTTCCATAGTAATTATAGTATATTCCCCTTATAAAAGGGAAGAGATAATCTTTATTGTCGAGTAGACTGTGTAATAGGTGTAAAGTATCCTCTGGCAAGTTGCTAACACACAACCCCCTTTTATAAATGGGTTTGTCCTCTTTCCCGAGAGAATAAACAAACTCTGGCTTTAAATCCTCTGTATAGACATACACCACTTTAGAAGGACAACGACCAACGGTAGACGTACATATTTTATCTTTAAAGCGGGTGAGATGCACCTGGTGTTCCGACATGCGTATTCCACTCTCATACTTTGGATAGAAGTAGTAAAAATTACCTGACACAAGATATGAAAAATCACTGTTTATTAAAAACAAGGGAAACCATTCCCATTTATTGTTCTTTGAAACAATCAAAAACGTGAATTCCTCTTTCCACGGAAATATAACAGTGTATCTGTACACCGGTTTCCCCAATACTTTTCCCATTCTACTTACGACAAACCTATAGTGCAAGTTATTTACACTTTTAATAAAAGGAATATTATAAAACACATCCATAAACTCAAGAGACAAGGAATCAAAAGATAGAAGGATGGTAGTAGTATCCCTTGCAAGTAAAGCATCTATTGTGCGTGTATCAGGAAAACCTTTTCCCGGTCCCTCCTCTTTATTACAAGCGATTAATGTAAATAACAAAAAAAAAGCCAGAAGATGGATTTTTTTCATGTGAAAAATTGGGGGAACATGGAAGTTCCCCCCAAACCTCTCAGGCTTTTATCAGAGTTATTACGCCAAAACCACCGAGGTCCTGTATTTTCTCAAGCTCTACCGGACTTATAGTCTGGACCTCTATCATTTTGTCGAGTCTTTCTACCACTGTTTCATCTGGATAGGCTCCAAGGTATAATGCGCTCTTAAGTTCTCCACCTACTGTTATTACATTACTTGGCAAAAGTGCATCTCCTATGTTGGGTGAGTAGCCAACAGGTCGAGAGTCAAGTAAAGTAAACTGGGCTTCACTTTCATCCTTAATATCAGCAAAGTAGTTTCTACCCACAGAGGCAATTTTGTAATTGGTGCCTTTCTTGTCAATCTGAACTAACACAAGATTAAATTTCGGGCCTCTCAATGCCACATAATCAACGTAGAGGTATATCTGGTCAAGCATGCTGTCAAAATTCACTTCTTCTTTTATAGACCTTAGAGCAGCCTCATGGAGCATTATCGCACCAAGATAGGAATCAGTGGTTTCTTTGGGAGCCGCAATAAATCCATATATCATGTCATTTGAACGCTCTTTGAGAAATGGAAGAAGAAGCATTCCTTCCTTTGCATAATGTTCAAATTCGAGTCCGGCTGAATTATTAGGAGGGAACTGAACAAGTTTTGTGACGCCTTTTACCATTGAAACATGCTCAAAGGTATCTGAGCTGGTTATTACGACACGTTCAAGGGTATCCTCCGGATACATCACCCCACCTTCCGCACCCGCAAGAGCAATCAGGACTATAATTACAATGAGAGAAAGTGCAATCAAGGACCATAGATAGATTTTCTTCTTAAGAGAAGACAACGCAGAGTATTCCTCCTGGGTAATAAGGTCATCCCCTGCTGCAATATATATACTACCCAGCCTTGCTTTAATGCCTTCGGGCGTTATGGGAATTCCAATCTGATAAAAGGTCTCTCCGCCTTTTTCTATTTTACCAAAAGCAATTGTGGTACCGGTCTGTCTTAACCACGCTTCTTTTGGTTTGAAATACTGGTCTCTTATTTCGATACCTGCTTTTCCTACAATCCTATCGTTTTTATCCACAACAATCGCGTACTTTATTCCCTTATAGTTCTGAATTAAATTGCCCAATTGCCATGTAATACCCATTTCATCGCCAGCGGAAAGAAGTTCTTTGACCGTAGATGAGGCTGTTTGAGCAATCATTGTTATCCTGTGTTTAATAGTATTCTCTTTCCAGTTTTTCTCATATGAGGAAAGTGCGAGACTTTCCATCACTATTGCAAGAATACCTACGATCAAAATTATTATTACAAAGAGTGCTACTGAACCTGCCCTGGACTTTTTATTACCAGCCATAACTCATCTCCTTGTTATCTTCTAAATAAAAGATGTTGTATTTCTGGATCAGGGTTAAATATATCATTTGGTAACTTAATGCCTTTATATTTAATTTCCTCAATACACATTGGCCTTACACCTGTTGCAGAGAACTTACCAAGCACTTTACCTTTATCGTCAAAACCGGTCTGACGGAATACGAAAATATCCTGCATGGTAATCATATCACCCTCCATTCCGGTAATTTCAGACACAGATGTAACCTTCCTCGAACCGTCACGCATCCTTGAGAGTTGTACTATAATATGTATTGCTGACGCAATCTGCTGTCTTATAGCCTTACTTGGAAGTTCCATACCTGCCATCATTATCATTGTTTCAAGTCTTGACAGGGCATCACGTGGACTGTTTGCGTGAACCGTTGTCATAGAACCTTCATGACCTGTATTCAT
>JALVYB010000030.1 GCA_027038175.1 Caldifarciminota bacterium
GCGTTCACCTCTTTTCGAAAAGGCGTCATCAGGCCACGCGGCCATGTTGGGGTGGACGCCATCACCCAACACGAGGGTATAAACATCAAGTATATAAACAATTACACCAACAAATAAAGTGTCATTCTTTGAGAAATACAAAAAAAGCATTTTATAATTAGGGTTTATAACATAGTCATGTTAGCAGCTATGTGTTTGACCCATCATTTTTACTATTTATATTGCTTGTGGGCCTGTTCAAACATCATACTAATTTTTAAAGTAGCCGTAATTTCTTAATATTTGTATTTATCAATTAATAAAAATGGGATCCCCCTGAATTTCAAAAAATTTATTAACAAAAGAGTATGATCTTTATACGGTGTCTCTGTATGAAAACAAATACAAAAGAGAGAGCCGTACCTATAATATGTCCCTACTGTGGCGTTGGATGTAATATTGAGATTGTAGTTAGTAACGGGAAGGCCGTGGGCACTAAAATCACAGGTAGAAATCCCGAAGTAAATGGCAAGTATGCATGCATCAAAGGATTAAGTATTCACGAACTTTTAAATCATCCTGAAAGATTAAAAAAACCACTTATACGCCACCACAACGAATTCAAAGAGATATCATGGGATGATGCACTAAATTATATATCAGATAATCTAAAAGACATAATAAGTAAGTACGGCCCAAATAGTGTAGGAATCCTCTGCTCAGGCAAGATCCTGAACGAAGAGGCTTACTTAATACAGAAATTTGCAAGAACCGTCATTGGTACTAATAATATAGACACTTGTGCTAGGTTATGTCATGCGGCCTCCGAAGAAGGGTTAAGAAAGATGCTTGGATATGGTGCAGTGAGTATATGGTGGCAGGACCTAATTGAGGCTGACAATATAATGATAGTAGGAGAAAACCCACAATTTTCTCATCCGGTTCTATGGAACATTATTAATAATAAAAACAGAAAGGCTCACTTAATAGTTGCTGATTCAGCTAGAAAATTACCTATTAAAAATGTTGATGTATTCCTCACACCTAAACCAGGAACTGACCTTGTATGGATTTGTGGAGTCGCAAATATAATTATTAAAGAGAAACTCTATGACGAGAAATTTATAAAGGATAACACAATTGGATTTGAATCCTTCGTAAAATCAACAAAATGGTGCACTCCCGACTATGTCGAAAAGATCTCAGGTATAAAATGGGAAGATATAGAAAGAATTGCTCATTTTATAAGTGGTGGCAAAAGGACAATATTCATATGGGGCATGGGTTTAACACAACATGCTCATGGTAGCGAAAATGTTATGGCTCTTACAAACCTTGCACTACTGACTGGAAATATAGGCAAGACTGGAGCAGGAGTTGCACCTCTTAGAGGACAAAACAATGTGCAAGGGGCAGTTGATATGGGAGCATCACCCAACATGCTACCCGGATATTACCCCTTATCTGATGAAGCAGTAAAATTGCATTTTGAGGAGACATGGAACTCAAGCATTCCGTCATCCCCCGGATTGACCGCCACAGAGATGATACATAATATTGCAGATGGAAAAATAAAAGCTCTTTATATAATTGGAGAAAATCCCGTACTTAGTGAGCCACAAAGCAACTTTGTTAAATGGATGCTCCAGAACTTAGAACTCTTAATTGTGCAAGATATATTTATGACTGAAACCGCAAAATTAGCGAATATCATATTACCTGCAGCAATGATAGGGGAAAAAGAGGGTACTGTTACAAATGCAGCAAGGAGAATTCAAATCACAGAAAAGGCAGTTGACCCCCCGGGCGAAGCCATGGAAGACTGGAGAATTATAGTAAAATTAACAAAAAAGATGGGATATAACTGGAACTACAAAACAGCAGAGAGCATTTGGGATGAAGTGCGTATGCTAGTTCCCATATTTAAAGGTGCTACATATAAAAGATTAAAGAAGGGATACGGGCTATTCTGGCCAGTATATTCCGAGGAACACCCTGGAACACCCAGGTTATATACCAATGGTTTTGGCTTTCCAGATAGAAGAGCTCGATTTACACCAATATATCCTCCAAAAATAATTATCACTCCTACGAATGAATATCCTTTCCTGCTTGTAACATGTAGATTGTACGAGCATTTCAATACCGGGGAGATGACAAGAAGATCAAAAATACTGACACGAGCCTCATCTAATATGTTTGTCTTTATGAATTTAGAAGATGCAAATGAACTGGGAATTAAAGATGGAGATACCATTAAAATAACATCACCCTATGGGAGCATTGTTTGCCCTGTAAAGATTAACATAAAAAATGTCTATATAAATAAGGGAACATTGGCGGTACCCATACATTTCTTTAATCAATATAACTTCAACGAACTAATAAGTTCATATCCACTGGATCCAATCTCTAAAACCCCACCTTTAAAAACAATTCCTGTTAAAGTTGAAAAATGTTCCACCCAGTAGCCATATAAAATTACTTAACAAAATAATTAAATATTATTTATTTCATACCTGAAGATTGTCGTTATCATACAATACAAGTAAAATAAACAGTTAAGTTTTTATCTCGCATATGCATGGTAATATGAACATGGAGATAAACAAGCTATCAACTTTTGGAGCGAGGAGTATTGCGGTGTTATCTGCGTTGATTTTTTACTCCATGCTCTCCCTGTCTATCTACCTGCACCCCGGATACAACATTTTTTCACCACATCAATCTCTAAGCGATCTCGGAATGATTGGTCAGAGTTACGCATATATATTCAACTCAGCGATAATTATAGCAGGCACCCTGTTTATGATTGCAACCTGCATTTATTTTATAAACATTAAAAACGATAAATCCAAAAAACTTTCCCTGTGCGTTTTTTTCATCGCCCTGATTTTTTACATATGCATTGCCTTCTTCCCAAAAGGTACTCCTTATCATGATTACTTTGCCCTGTCTTTCTTCGGCATATCAACCATTGCTATATTTATCTGGTCTATCTCCGAGTTCAGAAAGGGTTCAAAATTAATGGCCGCGATAATAATATCCCTGACTGTTATTGCGTACACTCTTGCATACAACTACCACCTGGTGGGTTTTGCCTTTGCAGAGCTTTTCGGTGGAACCGTGATAATACTCTGGATAATTATATTCAACTCAAGCTACAAATATAAAAAAGATTGTGGGAGCGAAAGTCTTCCCGTTCAAAAATGATAAGTAAAATACCAAAAACGCAAATCAACATTTTTATACCTTGTAATCATGAAGAAAACAGTGGTTCTTATGGACATCCATGAAGCTGTAAAGTATGGTGAAAAGCTTGGCGGAGATTATGTTGAGATAAGATACGAAAACATTCAGAGAGGCCATGTTGAGTTGAAAGATGGTGTTTTTCACACCCTTGCAGAAAGGCATTCAGAAGGTTACGGCGTCCGCGTACTGGCGAGAGGCGCATGGGGATTTTCCACTACAAATTTGAATTTAAGGAGGGCAGTGGAAGAGGCTGTGAACCTGGCAATTTCATCATCACGTGCAGTTAGAGAAAAAATAGAACTTTACGATACAAAACCCAGTAAAGACAGGGTGAAAAGCCCCATGAAGATACGCCCTGAAAATATAGGTTACGAGGAAAAGACCGAACACGTACTGGAGCTTGAAAA
>JALVYB010000031.1 GCA_027038175.1 Caldifarciminota bacterium
ATTGAGCATTTGTTTGATTACGTCTTTTTCATAGACAGAGGAGAGATTGTGCTTGAAGGGGAGGCTGACAGACTCAGGGAAGAACACGGTGTTTCCATTGAAGGACTTTATGTTAAAACATTCAGGTAGGAGGGAGTCATGAGAATTTTAAAGATTCTTAAAAGATTGATAAGGCAGGAGGGGTTAGTTGTTTTATTTCTGGGGGCATTCTATTTGCTACCCGTTTTTATACGTCTTATTTCCCACACTTCGCTCGCAAAAAATCTTATTCCCTTTTTGATTCTTGTTCCCCTTGGAATATATCCAGTATTGTTTTTCATAAGGGGAATACTCATTCTAAAGAAAGAGTGGGATAATGGTACTATTATACACTATTTTTCCTCTTCAGTGTCTTCTTTTGAATTCACCACGGCGTTTTCTCTTTACATGCTGTTTGAAGTTCTCTTTCTTTACTTTATACCGCTTTTGCTGTTTTCTTTTTTGTCCCATTCAAAAGATGTGATTGTGCAGTTTACCCCATACATTGGGTCATTCTTTCTGCCTGTTCCTTTGTTTTTCCTCTCGTATCTTACTGGTTACTCTCTGTATCTTTTGTCAAGGGGTATATATATCTATAGAAACACCCTTACAGTTTTTGTGGGACTTTTTGCCATGCTCGTCTACATTATTCTGTTTTTCAGGTTGAGGTCCATTATACCCTCCCCATTCACATTTCATATAATCACTGCAAAAGACCATATAGTCCATAAAGGAGCGTTTTTATTTGTCTATCCGCTATTTGTGTCCATTCCTCTATTTATTTTTGACCTTTATCTATTTAAAAAGGCGGAATATTAGGAGGTAAAAGATGCAGAAAAAGAGATTATACAGACCTAAAAGAGGAAGAATAATTGGAGGTGTGTGTGCAGGTATAGGAGAATATTTTGATATAGACCCTGTGCTTGTACGCCTTATTTTGCTTCTTTTCGTGTTGAGCGGGGGCTCCATACTCTTTTACTTAATAGCCTGGCTTATAATTCCAGATGAAGATAGTGTGAAAGGAGGTGAGATGTGAGTGTTATATTTCTTATATTAATGCTGGCAAATCCCGGCTCGTCTATTTATTTAAAAAAGGTAGATAGAATAAAGATTGATGGGATAGAAGATGCGGCCTGGTTTCTGGCTGATTCCGCCTTTGTGGAAAGTATGAGTGAGCCTTATTACGGTGAAAAGGCCACCTACATTGCAAAAGTAAAGGCGCTACAGGACAAAAATAATCTGTATTTTCTATTCAGGATTGAGTACGACAGTATAAAGCCTGATACAAGGCTTTCTGGAAGACCCGATAGGGTGGATGTTTATCTTGACCCTCTTTTTTCAAAAATAGAGGCTTACTGGTTTTCTGTCACGCTGGCAAATGAAAGGGACGACGGTCTTATTACAGGTGACGGTGAAAACTTCGATATTTCATGGGATGGGGTGTGGGACAGTAAAGCAAAGGTGTTTAAAAGAGATGGGAAATACATAGCCGTTGTTGAAATTAGAATTCCCTTTAAAACCCTTAAGTTTAAGCGAGATATAAGCACCTGGGGCATTAATTTCAGAGTATCTTACGAAACTCTTGGGGAAGAGGATTGGTGGATTCTACCACCTGAGAATACAAATGTAAAAGTCTCCGAGTTTGGGCTTCTTAAAAACGTGAAGCCCGGTGAAGGGGGTATGGGGATTGAATTATATCCTGTGCTTCTTACAAAAAAGGTGTATTCCACTTATCTTGGTCTGGATAAATACAGCGTAAAAACAGGGCTTGATTTAAAGTATAAAAAGGGTTCATTTTCGCTTAGCACAACGCTTTTCCCGGATTTTGCTGAAATAGAGGCAGACCCCTATACCATGACCCTTGGAAGAACCGAAATATACTACAGCGAGAAAAGGCCTTTCTTCCTTGAAGGAAGGGAAATATTCGTCCCATCAATGAGTTTATTTAACCCTGTGCAGGTGTTCTACTCAAGAAGAATTGGAAAGAAATTCACCGATGTAGCGGGAGAAGTGCCTGTTATTCTGGGTATTAAGGCAATTAACAAAGGAAAGAGAGACCAGTTCGGAGCTTTAGGAGTATTGACAGGTAGACTTGAGGGAACATACGATACGGCACACTATACTATATGGAATGCGTGGGGTGCAAGGCATACACTGGGTAACAATTCCGATATAGGCATAATCGGAGCATATAAACGTGATATCGAAAACGATTCTGCTTTTTATGCTGTTTCAATAGACGGTACAGCGAGAAAAAGACGTAGCTCTCTTTCCTGGCAACTTGTTTTAAACAAAAGCGATAGTGGTGCTTTTGGCATGGCTTTTCAGGCAGGAGGTATAAAATATATAAAAAGGTGGTATTTTATAGGTTTTGAAGGGGATATGGTGTCCTCACGTTTTAATGTCTCTCCGGTAGGTTATACCACTCTCTTTCCGGGACATAAAGGTATCACTATACTTTTAGGAAAGTACGGTATGGGCAAATTTGGGTCATCACTCAGGACTTACTCCGGGAATATATCTGGTATACTTTATAAGGATCCCGAAGACCCACAAGAATCTTATGGCGCTCAGGCTAATCTCTCTGCGCAGTTTCAGAGACCCCTAAGGATGGGATTTTATTTAAATGGAGGATTTCACAGGGAGTTTACCAAAGATACACTTGAAAGGCCATATTTTACGAGATTTGGAAGTCTGTTTATGTGGATGAGGATAAAGAGTACCGGAGTCCATTTCAGTACCAACTGGGCGTACTCATGGAATTACCTGAGAGGATACAGGGCAAAATCAATATACACAAAGGCAGGTATTCACTTTCCCTTATTTACAAGACTGGAAGGTGAGTATTCGATAAGTGCTTGGAGTGAATACAGACCTGATGGGAGTTACAGAGGGTCAACTCTCTCAGGTGTTGCAGAATTTACCTATCATTTTACACCATTTATGGAACTTTCTGTGCAGAACAATCATGTAATTACGCATGATACAGTGTTTGAGCCCCAGTTTGCAAGACTTTCAGTTTATTATTCATGGGAAATAAAGCCAAAATCAAGGCTTTACCTTGTGATTAACCGTTTGTTTAGAAAGAACGGTACTCAATGGGAAAGTCCGGAGTTCCTTTATGCTTTTAAAGTAAGATATCTTTTCTTAATTTAGGAGGTGCAAGATGAATATTGTAGTGGTAATGATGCTGTTTCAGGGAGTCTTTTCCAACAGTCTCCCTGTAAAAAGGGTATCTGAACTTGAAATTAATTGTGTAGGTAGATGTGAGGTACACAGCGTAAAAGGAAAGAAGATTGAACTCAATGTTAATGCACCTGATTCCATGCAGGATAAGTTCGGGATTAAAAAAGAGGATGATAGGGTTGTATGCGGTGTTACTGAAAGCATAAAAAACGATAACAGCATTGAGGGTATTGGGAGTTTTTTCAAGGGTATAAAAGACAGCGTAAAAATAGACATCGGGATTCCTGAAAAACTCCTTGTTGATACGCTAATTATCAATTCCGGAATTGCGAGGGTTAATGCCACATTTTCCAGGTATTATATATATTCGCTTGAACTCAATGC
>JALVYB010000032.1 GCA_027038175.1 Caldifarciminota bacterium
CCCTTCCTTGAAACTATAATCTGGTCAACAATTCCATACTCTTTTGCTTCTTGAGCAGACATGAAGAATTCTCTATCCGTATCCTTTTCTATTCTCTCAATTGGATTTCCCGTATGGTATGCTAAAATCTCATTCAGCATTTTCCTTATTCTCATAATCTCCTCTGCATGTATCTTTATGTCTATAGCCTGTCCCTGCACACCACCCCAAGGCTGATGTATCATAATCCTTGAATGGGGAAGACTGTACCTTTTACCCTTTGCACCGGCTGCAAGCAGAACAGCTCCCATGGAAGCCGCCATACCTATACAAATAGTAGAAACATCCGGTGAGATATACTGTATGGTATCATAGATGGCAAGGCCCGCGGTGACTGAACCACCCGGTGAATTTATATAAAGAAATATATCCCTTTCAGGGTCTTCTGCTTCAAGGAAGAGTAACTGGGCTGTCACAAGGTTCGCGACATAATCGTTAATCGCGGAACCTATAAACACTATTCTGTCTTTTAAAAGCCTTGAATAAATATCATATGCACGCTCTCCACGCCCGGTCTGTTCAATAACAATAGGCACATACTGAGAAACAATATCCTTTATTTTCTCATCATTCATTCTAAAATCACCTCCACATTAACCAATTTCTTTATGGCATCCATTGCTTTTCTTCTTCTTAAAACATTACGGAGGCCTTCAAGTTCACCTCTCTTCTTAAGTTCTCTCTCATACTTTTCTTTTGACATATTATACTCTTTTGCCCTTTTTTCAATTTCCTCGGCGAGTTCTTCATCGGTTATCTCAAGTCCTTCAATGTCCGCAAACCTATCAAGGATAATTTCGCGCTTAACAAGGTCCTCTGCCAACTTATAAATTGCCTGTCTTAAATTCTCATCTTCAGGTTCCTTCTCATATCCCATCGACCTTAAAGTAAACACATAACTGTTCCTAACCATACTTTCAGGTAGTTCAAAGTTAATTCTCTCGTATATTTCTTTTATGATAGCCCACTCAAGGTCATCCTCTGCTTTGCTCTCATTTGCTTTTCTTAATCTCTCTGCTATTTCCTCTCTCAACTTTTCAAGGTTTTCAAACTCCAGGGTTTTTGCAAATTCATCGTTGAGTTCCGGGAGTTCTTCTTTCAAAACCTCTACTATCTCATATTTTCTTACGAGTTTTGCCGTCTTGCCGTCCTTAAGATCAACTTCCTGTTCAAAGACAACAGTATCACCCTTACCTTTATCCACAAAAAGTTCAAATAGTTCCGGATTCATTTCATCCCATTTAAGATGCAGAAGCCCTTTTTCCTGTTTCTTTATCAACTTACCATCAAGCCTATCTTCATAATTTACAAGGAGGTACAAACCTTCCTGAGCCTTCTCTTCCACAGGGATATACTTTGCAAATTGCTTTCTTAATTTTTCTATCTCTTCATCGATATCCGACTCCAGAACCTTCTTTATTTTCTTCTCTATTTTTATCTGGGAAAGATTGGGCATGTCAAAAGTTGGCATTACGTCAAATTCACATTTAACCTCTATACTACCATCCTCTCTCTCTTTTTGCTCTTTTATGTAAATCTGAGAGACCACCTCTTCTTTGGTATTTTCAACCTCCTCCAAAACCTTTCTCCTAATTGCCTCTTCTCTGGCATCTTCCTCTATTTCTTTTTCATATAATTTGTAAACCACACTCAAGGGTGCTTTACCAGGCCTGAAGCCCTTTACTTTTGCCTTTTTCCTGTACTCTTTTGCAACCTCTTCTTTCAATTTTTCTACATCTTCTGGCAATACCACAACTGTTATTTCCCTTTTTGATTTAAGGTTAGGTGCTTTTATAATCTTCTTACCCATTTAAACCTCCAATTTTCTTTTAATTGCGAGTAGTTTATTATAAGTGCTAAAGAGGGGACAATCAACGAAAGTATCTCTAATGTATTGCGTTATAACTACAAATAAAATCCTTCAGTCTACCACCCTTAAAAGCGCATAGGCCTTTGCCTTTTTTATACCTTCCTGTATAATCTCTCCTTCCGTCTCAATCCACACTTCTTTCTTTATATTCACGACCCTTGCTCGTGCCTCAATTGGAATGCCGACCTTAACAGGCTTTAAGAACCTCACCTCAATTTTGGCCGTGACTGTTTTATACCCTCTTCCACCAGCAGCATATACCTGCAATTCATCCAAAATAGTGGAAATTATTCCCCCATGAACTATATCCTGATACCCCTGATACTCCTTCTTTACAACATAATCCTTTATGTAAGCACCATTTTCATCTGCATGAATCGTCAGTTTGAGTCCTATGGGGTTTTTCTCTCCACAAGCAAAACAATAATTATCATCCCTTATAACCTCACCCATAAGTCACCACCTCATATCCTTCTTTTTTAAGTAGCGCACATGTTACGCCGCACCCTTCCTTTTTTATACCCTCTATATCCACTCTATTTACCCCACAGGAAGGGCTACCATCTTTTAGAATAACCATATTGGGTTTCACAATTTTTGCTATTTTCAACGTCTCTTCAGCACCCCTCATAAAATTAAAGGTTCTGTCAACGCCACTTTCTTTCTCAACTATTCTTGCTCTATTTTCAATTACCGCCATTCCATCCCCACCCTTAAAAAAACACGGTGGCCTTGGGGTAGAAAGACCACCGAGTTGTTCCGGACAAAATGGTACACATATATTATTCATACACAGGGAGATAACTTCCTTGTTTTCTTTACTCCTCCCATCATACCTCGTTGCAAGGCCCAGAAGACAGGCCGATACCATATAAACTTTTTTCATCTCACATTAAGAATAGGAGCAATATAGTAAAGACCAGAAGGTGGCATACGAAATGCCTTCTCTGTACTCCCTAAAAGTCCAAATCCTTTCTCTGGCATACATGAAACATATTTTACTTCTGGGCTTTTCACCTTTGCAAGTTCTGCGCATTTATTTATGGCATCTAAAATCCCACCAATGCTATCCACAAGGCCTATTTCCTTTCCTCTTGTGCCGCTCCAGACTCTTCCTTCGCCTATCACGTTTACAGAATCCCTTGAAAGACCTCTGCCTTTCGAAACCCTATCAAGGAACATGTTATATCCCCAGCGAAGTTCCTTTTGCATGAATTCCTTTTCTTCTTCTGTTGACTCTCTATAAGGTGAAAATACGTCAGCGTGTTCTCCTATTTTTACTGTCTCCGTGTTTATTCCCAATTTTGAAAGCAAACCACTTATGACAAATTTAAGGTTAAGAATACCAATCGAACCTGTGACTGTAGTTCTGTCAGCCATAATATAGGTAGCAGGAGCAGAAATATAATAGCCTCCAGAGGCTGCAACAGATGCCATGGATATAACAACAGGTTTTTTATCTGCAAGATTTTTTACTGCACTGTACATTTCCTCTGACGCAAGAGCATCACCTCCCGGTGAGTTAACCCTTATAACAACACCTTTTATGTGCTTGTCCTGTCTTAATCTATCCAGAGTTCTAATTACTGAATAGGAACCTATGTGTCTGCCACCGAGAACGGGTACTGGAAGACTGCTCTGTGAGCACTCCCCCCTGATTATGTCACCATCAAGAACCAGAAGGGCAATATTTCCATTATTGCCCGAAAAAGTAAAATCATAGGGTTTCTCTTTTCTGTACTTTTCAAGGTTAACTATCTTTATTTTTTTACCAAAAGTTTCCCTGATATATTTTTTTACCTTTTCCACGTGCAATACCGTGTCAACGTATCCTTTTTTCAGAGCATTGTCACTATTATAGAATCCTGTATCAATCATCCTTGACAGATTATAGCGTGGAAGTGCAGCAGACTGGAAAAAGTTAAAGTAATCTTCGAGGAGTACCTCCACCTGTTCCCTTGCCGGATCTGAATAGTTCTCCCTGGTAAAAGGCTCAACAGCTGATTTGTACCTGCCGATTTTTGGCGCCTCAACTTTAACTCCAAGTTTTGTAAGAAAATTCTTAAAGAACATACCGTATGATGCGAATCCAAGAGTTATAACCTCACCCTCCGGAACAAGGATTACTCTGTCTGAAACTGCCATAATCGGAAGGTCACTAATCCCGTAAACATCGGAGAAAATTACTATTTTCTTTCCTGACTCTTTCGCTTTTTTGAGAAGTGATAAAAGTTCCTCTTTCTGGTACGTCTTAAGACCCTGGAATCTCATATCAAGATATATTCCCTCTACGGAAGGGTCATTGACGACCTCTCTAACCTCTACAAGAAAATCATAAAAGGAATTCTTCTTTGTAAATGGGAAAAATAGGCCACCTTTGGTCCTGTACTCCTCATACCTACGCGGGGATATTCTAACCCATCTGTGGGACGGTTTGATAAAAGAAGGATAGTTAACGGAAGATAACAACAACTCAATACCCGATTTCACCGTGTCAAGAGTAAAAGATACGCCAGCATGACCAAAATAAACATCCAAACCAGCAGATACAGCATTCTTCCTTGCATTTATGGAGAGTGAAAGCCATTTGAGAGGTCTTCCGGATACGCCAAGGGTAAGTGACGTATCACTGGAAATATAATCAGAGAATAGGAATAACCTTCCCCTTAAGAGATTTAAAGATACACCGAGCCTGTAATCTTTGTTGTTGTCTATAATCCCCCCAGCAGAAAGATAACGCACGGGCCTTGTTATAAAGGAGACGCCATATCTTGAATTTTTTCCGTAAAAGAATCCCAGAGCGGTATTTTTGTAACCCACTGCCTCAGAAAGCATGTAATCTTTTATACCGTTTGCATCTCCGTAAAGCGAAAAACCCATTTTACCAAGCGATAGAGAAAAACGATATGTGGAATCCTGATACAATCCAAAGAGGGCCTCGCCTCTGGATTTAAAATATAAACCGGCCGGGTTTAAAAAAGCAGCAATGCTTCTTTCAGAAAGAGAAACCGAAGAACCTGAGAAAAACATGGTGATAACTAATAGCCACATTTTTACCTCCTTCCAAGTAAAGAATCCATTATTTCCTTAAGCACATCCTGCAAGTTTGCGTTACCATTGAATTTATGAAGTTCAAGAGGAACAAAATAGACTCTTGGTGAAGAGGATGGATACTTCACTCCAGCACATCTCGCTGTATCTTCAATATTTGTACCAAATGCGACAAGAAAGGTATCCGCAGAAACCGAATCAAAAGGCTCTATAAGTTCAAGTTTGAACGCCGCCACAGAAAGTGCGAGTGTGTCGCCAGTATCTGTATTCACAAGGCCCCCGTTTAACATAAGTGTATTCCACCTCTTTACCATACCAACTCCAAGATACCAGTTCATAAACCCTCTTGAAGAGAGGGTATCTGTGGGGTCATAAACCGAGTCAAGTACAGAAGGCCCTATAAGAAACATTGCATTACCATTATCTATGTAAGTTTCTATGGCTTTTCTCAGGGGATTTACTGCATTTACGTCCGTGCCAGTATACCAGAAAATCGTGGTAAAACCAAGGTTGTTAATAATACCATCTATGTCATAAGGAGAGTATGGCAAAAACTTTCTCACATTCCAGATTGTATAATTTCCGCTGTAGTTGTCTTCAAAGAAACTACCATAAGTATTATCTGCATTCGCGTCAGGAGAATCGTCTATCACAAGAATATTGCCCTGTGCTGGTTTTATATAAACAGTGTCTCCTATCATGTCCGAAATAGCATGACTTCTATCCACAGCTCTAAAGTAAAAAGAATGCATACCTTCTGGAACATTTTTGAAGGTTACATAATTCGTATCAATACTTCGAAACACCCACATTGTATCATAATCGGTTTTGTAATAAAAACCTATCACACTTTCATCGCCGTCAATATCATGCGCCTCAATATAGAAGGTTACATAGGGCAACGTCGTATCAGGTGGCAAAGTTCCATGCTGGAATGTAATTGTGGGAGGAGAATTTTTCACCGGAATTGTCACCTGCGCTGGCGTGGGGTCTTCTGCACCTTCATTATCCACGGCAACAACATAAAAAGTATGCACCCCAATACTGTCAGAATCAGGCACAGACAAAGTAAACGTATCAACGTTCTTTGTTGTAAATACAAGCGTGTCGCTATCCCAGTGATAGTAATATCCCACTACATAGCCATCCGGGTCGTTTCCATACCAGTGAATAACCTGATAAGCAGGCACAGTATCTGTGCTCCCTTCTATGAAAATATGGGTATCAGGCGGAATGTTCTCAACAAGGTTCTCCGCTGGTTTTCTACATGAAAGCCCAAGAGTGATAACAAATAAAAACGCAACTAACTTCTTCATGAGAACCCTCCTATCTCAGAATAATTAATTTACCTTTCTGAACCTTTCCACTTTTTACATCTTTAACCACAAAAAGATATGTGCCAGGCGCGACAGGAAAACCGTAATCTGTTTTTAAATCCCAGACCTCCTCACCGGAATAATCAGAATCATGTGTTAAAACTCTTACAAGATTGCCTGCTTGATTGTATATGAAAATCTTCGCATTCTCAGGAAGATTATAAAACCTTATCGACTCATCCCTGTATCCTTCTCTCTCCCACGCTGAAGAACCTCTATAAGGATTGGGATATACACCAACCTTTAAAGAAAAATCCCTGTTTGGAGGAGTTCCAGGAACAACTTTCGTCATATTAAGCAGTTTTGAACTTTCAAGTGAAGGAAGACCCGCTTCAGGATTCCCTACATCAGCAGACGTTATGGCGTAGTAGTAGGTAAAACCATTTTTCACACCGTCATCGATAAAAACATACCGCGGGTAAATTGTATCATATCCCGCCTCGGTTTTCACAACAAAGAAGGTATCCACAGTATCTGCACGAGGAGGATCAGGAAACCATTTGTTGTAACCCACGCTATGGTCAACATCCTGTACTGTGTCATCCGGTGTCTTATCATACTGAGCAAGCAAAATCCATGAGGAATCATTTACATCAGGAGAAAGACCTCTGTAAATCCTGTAGTATTCAAAGTCTCTGAGATGCGGTGGTGCAGGGTCATGTGCAAATTCGGGGTCATTGGTAAAATACAGAAGTACCCTGTTTTTATCAGGTATTGCTACAAGTCTCGGAGATGGCGGAGGCGCAGGTAAAATATATCCTGAACGAAACGCCTTTATAGCCCACTCTGCATTTTGTACAAACTCCTGCTTACTTCCCGCAAATATTAAAGCAAATGCAACCTGAATAGAATCTCCGGGACGAAGTCTTGGAATGGGACCAACGGTCATCATTGGAATAGGGTCAGGATAGCCATTGTTCATAACATAGTCATCATCTACATTCTGATAGCATGTATCACGTTGCATTATCATGTATCTTATTGAATCCGGGTCATCTCCCCTGTTTTCATTCCATCTCCACCAGGTATACGAAACATGAAGTGAATCAGGTAAAGAGTCTCCGGGATACAACACAGTATCCTTCACAAATCCGAGGAATCTTACACCAGCCATATAAGGCGCTGCTATATAATCATATCCATCGTTTTTTTCATAAAAAGACTGGTATCTTGAGAAGAGCGAATCTCCATCCTCAAATGTAACTGAATAGAGTCTTTTATGCTGGAAATAAGGAGTGGTAGAGAAATCGCTACCCCAGAACTCTCTTGAACCTGAGGCAAGTTCAATGTACAATGAGATATACACACTATCAAGCGCCCCAACAACCCCATCGTTTTTTATGGTGTAAATTATGAACATGTTATCCTGAATGTATGAATAACTCCACGCGTATATCCTCTCGTTCACGCTTATACCAAGGGGTACATGATACGGAACAGTATCCTGTCTAAAATGGTCATGGTCAAAAAAGGTACAATAAATATCCTTCTCCGAAACAGCATCGGGAGAATAATAGGGTGAATACAGAAGTGAGGATTTAACCCATGCTGTGTCCACATAGCCTGCTTCTCCCGGGAAAGCTGGGGCAAACTCAAATCCTGCGCTTGCACCTGGTGTTGGATATGCATTGTTCACAAGAGCAGTAGACACATGCGTTCCATTCGGTGATTTGGCACCTACCCAGATACCTCCTCTGTAAACATGCTCTATGCCTGTATTTTTGGGAAATTCTCCAGAAGGTATGGGTTCATGGGTTTCAGGGTCTACAAAAGAACGGTTAAATCCATGTCCAATAAGTCCATATGCGCTTATCATGGTCCTATAGTTTCCCATGTCTTCGAGTTTGTAATAACTTAAATCACTCTGTGCAAAAAGCAGTGATACAAAAAGCAGGGCGTTCATTGTTCACCTCCTTCTCCTGGGATTTCAGGGAGTCGGTATTTCTTTACCCTCTCAGTAAAGGCTATGTAAAGCGTCTTTCCATCATGACTAACTGAAAAAGCAACCGGTTTTTCATCAAGATGTAATACAGTTACGATATCTCCTTCAAAATCAAATTTTTTCATTGCCATGTTGCCACCATCAAGCACATACACATAAGATGAGTCATCCATATAAACATCAACTGGTTTTAAAAACAGCGTATCATCTGAACCACCATTGTATGAATCACCACCAAGATGAATCATACTGTAATGCGGTACAGAAAGGGAAAGACCCTCGACCCAGTTATTGTCCGTGCTCGCATAGAGAATAATCCCGGGGACACTCCGTCCATAGACACCATGAGGATTTCGGGTGTATTCTATTCCTGTTCCGTACGTTGCAACTGTATCATAACTTTCATTGTGATAATGCAAGACAAGATTGAGCGGCGCAAAACTAAGGACAAAATCATTATCACTGATTGCATCTATTGAAGTGAGAAAAGAATCTTTATAGACGGTGTCTGTACAAACAAACTGAAAATCAAAAGTATCAAGTACCACACCATCCCATCTGTACTTTATTACAAAACCATTTTTCGTTGCTATATAGAGATTTTCGTCATTGTCCTGTGAGAGAGATACGAAACCATTGCCCTTTGCAAAGACATTTCCGTATTCTCCTGTAACAGAGAAACTGTAAACAGTATCCTCTGAAAGTGTGTCACCAGATATTAAATACACATACCCATCTTCTCCAAGAAATATGTCTTTAAGATGATTGAACTGAAGATTGTCCCATTGTGTATTTTGAATTTCTACATAATCTTTTTCCGAAGGCATACCCTCATTTGACTCCTCAGGAAGTGGGAACTTTTTCCCACATCCAAGAAATACCAGAAAAAGTCCGGTTAATACAAAATACCTTTTCATCAGAAATTCACTCCTGTTGTTATTACATGAGAAACTCCAAGATAACCCATTTGTTCGGCAGTATAGGAGATATAAAAGCCTCTATGCAACGAAATTTCCTTATGTACTGTGAATCCAAAATTTACACCTTTTGAGAAATAAGAATCGCCCATGGGTGTATTATTAAGCCTGAATCCAATATTAAAAGAGGCATAGTCCACAGGTATAAAGGAAAATCCCATTTTAAACTCCTCAACATCATCCGAGGGTTTTTCTATTTCAAATGCTCCAAGTAACCAGTCTTTTAACTTGCCCTTTGCTCCTATTCTGTATATCACTGGTACTGAATAGGAGTCATAATTCACCGTGTCACCACTTTCAGAAATGTAATTTCCTTTAAGGGAAAAATCAGGCCCAAGATTTGAAAGGGAAACCCCGATCTGGACATCTCTATATCCAACCTCATACAGTGTTCCAACGTCCAATAGCCCCGTATATCCATATTCTCCTGCGAGGTTTTCATACGCAAACTTAAATGTAAGTCCGAAAGCGAACCTGTCCGAGACATTCCTTGAATACACAAGACCAAGAGCGACATCGCTGCTTGTTATATACCGTCCTGTTCCATAAGGATGGTTTTCATCTGTTTCTTCAAAATACCCACTTGATAGACCAAGCATATAAAGACCTACTCTCTGGTATTTTCCAATAGATTTTATTCCACCAATATAAGCGTAATTCTGGTCAACGACCCATCTTCTATAGGTAATGGCAAAAGAGTTTCTCGATTTAACGAAACTTGCAAGAGATGGATTCCAGTAAAGACATGTTGCATCGTTTGCCATAGATACACCCACACCCCCCATAGCCACCTGAGCACCACCAGGGGCTACTTTCAAAAATAGAAGAGATGTTGTTCCTTTTTTCTGCCCCCCTAAAAACTCAAATAAACTTCCCGCACCCAGGAAATTGAAACTTATAAAAATTAAGAAGAGCCACCTCATAGCATCACCTCCAATCCAAGATACACAGCCCTTCCCTGAAGATACCTTGCAGGGTTTAGCATATCCTTTTCCGTCTTGCGTGGTGGTAAAGGGTCCCCTGGTTCATAAGCCCTACCGGTTATGGGATTTATATAGTATTCGTTTCTGTGATTGAGGAGATTCCTTATCTGTGCCCTGAGTTTTAACTTCGTACTTTTTAGCCTGATAGTTTTGGTAAATACCACGTCAATCCTGTGCCACATTGGACCAGTTTTTGAATTAATTTCCCCTTTATTACCAAGTGTATCCATAGGAGTATATCTTCTACCAGACTTGGCAGAAACCTGTAAACTTAGAGAGAAGTCACTGAGTATTCTCCTTCCCATTATTTTAAGATATTCACCTTTTCCATATACCAGATTCAGGTCCCCATAAAACTTAAATGGTCTGTCCCATCTCAAATACCACTCCTTAAGAGACTCTTCTCCACCAAGCCAGTATGCATCTTCAGGTGAAGAGGAGCGTCCCTTATCCTGTGAAAGGGTAAGAGAGACACTCGAACCTATATGATGTTTCACAGCCCTATGGAATCTCAATTCCAGCCCTACTGACCTTGAATAATCTGAATTAAAGTACATCCAGTAGTCGGGATTGGGAGGTATGCCCTGTATCTTTCTCGCAGTGGGATAATTAAAAATATCTTTGTAATAGGCAGACATATTCAACTTTTCATAATCATTCAGGAGGTGAGATACTCCCATCTCATATGAGACTGAAACGATTTGATTGAGATTTGGATTTCCTACAAGTTCATAACTCGAAGAGGCCCTCGTTCCCAACTTTGAGTACACGTATTTAAGGTCCGGCA
Organism: Caldifarciminota bacterium; assembly: GCA_027038175.1. GTDB lineage: Bacteria > Hydrothermota > Hydrothermia > UBA1063 > CAJXJZ01 > CAJXJZ01. Next base: position 11,026 of record JALVYB010000032.1, read on the forward strand.
ACTGTGTGAAATGACCATAAGAAAGATAGAATTTGTCGGCATCAGTTATAGGATAAGAAAAACCAAGCCTCGGACTTATGTGTGCTTTAAAAACTCTCCCGTGTATGGTGAAATTATCGTTAAGATATGCTTCATACTCTTTTCTTATCTGGAAAGGAAGGTCAGTTCTCGAAAGCGCCCTATTTACTCCGTTATCCACATACTCACCAGGCTCCCAGAAATCAAGTCTTAGGCCTATATTGGCTATCATACCTGCAAAATGAATGGAGGACTGGACATACGCTCCACCAGTTGTGGAGTGCGCACGATAAATATCGTGATTCAGTCCAAGCCCTGCACTTGTTGAATACCACGGATAGTCGATATCTACCCACTGAAGTTCATTTCTCTGAAGTAAAAGCCCTGTTTTACCCCGCACAATCTTGCTAAAAATCTTCGTATAATCAAACTTAAATGTATAGGTTTCAACGTAGTGGTCATGAAAATACGGGGCATCTCCAACATCATAAAAGTTATCCTGGGGATAGGTGTCCTGAAGTTCTATATACTCCTGCCACAATTTACCGTTAACATCGGCATGTAGATTTGTAAAGAACCTCGCAAGTTTAACATCGAAAAAGTTTTTGATATTAAATATATGATGGTAAGAAAGGGCTTCAGTGTTGGCATCTCTCGTAAAGGTGAGATAATTCTGAAGGATATTTATATATCTATACGGAAATCCATAAGAGAACGGATAATCTGACCTGTGATAAAAGTATCCCTGGTTTACCTCAAGGGACCTGGTAAAAAGATACGATAATTTATTTCCACTCTTTGACTGCCACGCTATTTTACCGGTTATCGAAAAGGTATTTTCTTCACGAGGAAAAGTCATATCAGCAACACTTGAGTATAGGGAATCTGCATGAGGTAAATATGTATTATCCATCTTACCATACAGGCTCAAAAAGTATGAAACTTTGCCCTTTGTGGGAATAAATTTTATAGGTCCCTGCACACTTAGACTCGCTATATCAAGGTCTGTATATCTTCTAAACCCAAGATTGTCTGTTTTGTAACTCGCAAATAGAGAAAATCTATCAGCCACATCTTTTATATGATATTTTATAATTCCGGAAGCAGCCTGCCCATACTCTGCATTGTAACCGCCTATTTCAGCCTCAACTTCTGATACGGCGTTTTTAGGAATAAAAATTCCAAAAGCACTTCCAGAAAGAGGGTCTTTTATGGGAATGCCATCAAGCATTAGCATAACCTCATTACTTCTACTACCCCTTATGTGGATTTCGGTACCTCGAGAAACCGCTCCAATGCGTTTTGCAACAGCCTCTTGAATATTTGTGGCTATATCCTCCTCAATAGCATTCTTACCAATAGACCTTACGGTAGAAGAAACATCCTTTTCTATTTCCACCTCTTTTTTAGCCTTGACTACCTGTTCGGGCATTTCAATACTCTGTTCTTTGAGATAGAAGTTCATCTCAAGCGTCTTCGTTATTTTTACCTTTTTGATCTCATCTTTGTAGCCAATCATGGACACCTTTATTGTGTACTCTCCTCCCTTAGGCACAACGATTTCATAGTATCCATCCATATCTGTCATTGTCCCTCTGTTTATCTCAAGAAGTACTACGCCTGCCCCGGGGAGAGGTTCCCCCGTGAGCGCATCAAATACCTTCCCCACAATCTTTATATTTGATGCGCTTATAAGCAAAAACAGTATTAATGGACTCAAATTTTACCTCCTTTTTCAAAGACTCTGTTCGTGAGCATCTCCTGTACCTTTTCTTTTAATTTCCTCTTTTTTCCTGTATAAAGCCTCTGCAACCACAGGTGGGACAAGACCATCAACCTTCCCGCCCAGTGTGGCTATTTCCTTAACCAGCGATGCTGCAAGATATGCATATTCTTCTGAAGGAATAAGAAATACCGTTTCAATATTTCCATGAAGTCGCCTATTTATCCAGGCAAGTTTAAACTCATATTCGAAGTCAGAGACCGCCCTTAAGCCCCTTACTATTATGCTTGCACCTTCCTCTTTACAGAAATCCACGAGGAGTTTACCCTGAAGGGGTTTGACTTCTACATTTTCAAAATCTCTTACTGCCTCTTTAACGAAATCCATTCTCTCTTTTAAAGTAAAAAGCGTGTTCTTGTGTAAGGCTTCGGCTACGGCTATTATAATTTTATCAAATATGCCACTTGCCCTTTTTATAATATCAACATGCCCATTCGTTATTGGATCAAAGCTCCCCGGATATACGGCGATAATAGGTGAGGTATGTCTGTCCAAACCTGACCTCCTTTATTTTTTCAAAGTATTTGCTCTCATGCACTGAGCTTTCTTCAAGAACAAAAATGCTGTATTCATTTACCACCTTAAAGACTCTCTTAAAAAGTTCTTCTATTTCCTTAAATCCATACGGAGGGTCCGCAAAGACAAAATCAAACCGCTCCTTTCTATCAATTAAAATATTCAATCCCTTTTTAAAATTAGCCTTTATTATCTCAATCTTATCATTACCAAGCCCAAGTCGCCTTGCATTTTCTTTGATTATACCGACAGACTCCCTGCTTTTTTCTATAAAAACTACACTCTTTGCTCCTCTCGAGAGGGCCTCAAAACCTACAGCACCAGAGCCGGCAAAAACATCAAGTACACTCGCATCCTCAATGAAACTTCCAAGAGTATCAAAAAGAGAACGTTTTACTATAGATTGAGTTGGCCTTATCTTCTGGGATGTCTTAAGCGATATTCTCCTGTATATTCCACCAGTGATTTCAATCCTGCTTCTCATTCTCTATATGGACAACAACCTGAGGGAATGGAATCTCAATACCTTCCCTGTCAAGGGCTTCTTTTATACCCGTTACTATGGAATCATAAGCAGTAAAGTATTCTTTCCGGTCTATCCATACAAGAATCCTTAAATTAACTGAGGAATCAGCAAGTTCCTTGGTCATAACAGTATATCCTGGCTCTTTTAAAACGTGAGGATTTGAATCAAGGAACCTCTCTATTACAGCCTTAGCCTTTTCTATATCTGCATCGTAGGAAATGCCAACAGTAATATCCAGCCTCCTTACATCAAACTTCGTATAGTTTTTAATGGAAGCCTTGAGTACAGTTTCATTTGGTATTCTAACAAGAACGTTGTCAAATGTCCTCATTGTAATTGACATGAGGTCAATTGAGAGAACCTCTCCCACGTAGCCATTTATCTCTATTGCATCACCTATCTTAAAAGGCTTCTCAAAGAGAATAAAGAAACCCGATATTACATTTGATAGTGACGTTTGTGCTGCGAAACCTATTGCCACAGAAAAAAGTCCAAGAGAAGTAATTATTGTTTCTGGCTTTATCCCTATAATTGAGAAAATTACCACAAGCCCTATAAGATATATAGTGTAGGCTGTGAGTTTTGACACGAGTTTTTGAGTATGTATATCACTCTTTTTGGTAACATTTTTCACAAGTATTTTCTGGAAAATCTTATTAACTATCAGAGTCACAAGCCATGCAATGAAAACGTATAATACTTTTAGACCTATGAAAATCAGTTTTTCCTTCATCCCAATCTCCTTTAGAACAAAAGCCCTTTTAAGGTTCTCTTTCCTAACCTGTAAATACCCATTTTCCTGGCATTTTCAATACCACGAAGTATTAATTCTGCACCTTCGTACGGAGATTCGTCCGTGTAATCGAGTTCCATATTACCGTCCTCTATTGTAATCTTCACAAGTTCGGTGTATATTATCCCTTCTTTGAGGAAAAGGCTTAACTGGTTGTAATCAATAAGTAGTTTATTCAAAACCCATTCATCGTTGTCTTTATTCTCAATGTCCATAGCAAGATAGGCTATATCTTTTCTTCCAACAGGAGACTTTGTTATTCCGCTCTGGTAATAATAAGCAAATTCGCCGTTATTGGGCTTCCCATAATACATTTTCTTGCGATTCCATAGCACGACACGACCTATTAATATCTCATCCCTGCCACCTGAAGTAAGAACAGCATTGTATTCAAGTGGAATCGGGGCATATATTCTCTGCATAGCCTTCTCAGGTATAACATACTCTCCAGAAAAATCAAGCAGTACAGGTAAATCCGTGGGAACAGGCTTGAGCATAAAGTTGTATGATTCAAAATCAGAACCAACGTAATACTTTTCTATAAGGGGACTCCCCTCTTTCAGGACACTAATCCTGTAAAAACCGTCTGAAATACGTTCTTTTTCAAATTTTACGCCTGTAAGTTCCATATTAGAATACGTAAGATGCACCTATTCTTAGACCGGCTCCCTGATAACCAAAACTCATTGGCATCTTAACAAAAGCAGGGTCAGAGCCGTAGGAGACACCGTATACAGCACCCTTGACAACGAGTCCAGAACCGTAAATAGGATAATAAAGTACTTCAATTCCTGCCTTTGTAGCCATTATAAATTTACTGCCCGAATCTACCGTACTGTTGTTTCTTGTATAATCCAGTGTAGCAGGTCCACCGCCTGCATCAAGGTTGATTCCCACTTCAATAATATCGTTTTTGTATAATCTAAAGCGCGTGGTAACAAAACCAAGAAAACCATTTAGATTACACTCTCCAACCACATTGTTATTGTTATCAAGAACATCAGCTTTGCTCATAAGATATTCCAGTGCAATACCATGAGAGAAGAATTTAGACTGAAATACCCTGCCTTCAAGCACTATCTGAGGAATGATTTTACCCTTAATCTGAGTTGTATCGTCTGGATTGAAGGGTAACCCATAAGCGGCCCCAATATTCAAACCAGCATAAAGCCCATATTTTTCTCCTGTTTCAAGGTACTGATGTTTTAAGTACCTGTTGATTGCCTCTATAAGGTCTTTCCTCATTCCCATTTTTGCACCAACTATAGCACCACCAATATTTCCCAAGACAGGTACAAGCGACCCCGGAACAAGCGCAAGAGTATAAGCATAGCCAATCTGATTTACGTGACCAAGGTATTTTGAAACTGTGGATTTAAATATGGGCTTTCCATTGTCAAAAACTGTAAGGAGAGGGTCGTTTTTGTTCGGATACTCAAGATAGGACGTGACTCTTATCAGCTCATCCATGGACATGGAGATTTCCTTAATAATGGTATCCCTGTATCCCATAGATGTCTGCTTGGTTGTGAACATTTTGATTGTCCCCTCATTATCACCCACTTCAATTTCAACCTTCAAAAGATGCGGGACGGCGAGGAAAGCACCTTTCTTATGGAGTTCTTTTCCTGAATATGTGGTCACGGACACAAGCATTGCAAGCAACACATTATACATAAATCACCTCCATGTTTTCATGCTCCAAACTTTTTAAGCCTCCCTGCATTTGCAAGGACAATCGGCATTAAATCAAAAGAGTATATCATGCCTAAATACCCATGTTTACATTCTCTCTCTGTAAATCTTTCAGCACTGTCCGCTCCTGCAAATTTTGAATAAAGAAGGAGGGGACTTGGATGCCATGAGTGTCCCTTCCACAGTGCAGGGGTTGAGTGGTCTCCGGTTATGACAAGCACATCAGGCTTTAATTTTAAAACTTCAGGGAGATATGAATCAAATTCCTCTATGTAATGTACCTTTTTTAAGAAATCCCCATCCTCTCCTGCCTTGTCAGTCCACTTGTAATGAATAAAGAAGAAATCGTATTCATTCCACTTCTCTTTAAGGCTTTTTATAAGGTCATCAAACTTATCCCCTGCCTCAGGTGTATCCATGCCAACCAGTCTCGCAAGCCCTTTGTACATGGGATAATTGGCAAGAGCAAGGCTCCTTAATTTAAACTTTTTCGGGAATGGTTCAAGGTCAGGGAGTTCTGAAATGCCTCTTAAAAGAAATCCATTGGCTCTCTTTTCATCCTTTATTGCTTTGTGTGCAATCTCAACAAACTTTTTCAAAATCCGCTCTGTCTTTTTTCCTTCCTCACACTCTGCTTTGACCTCAAGAGGTTTTACTCCAACTTCCTGTGGGTCAGTATCTGGAATACATGCAGAAAGTCCTTCACCTCTTAAAACAACCCCAAACCTGTATTCTTTCACAGGAAATACAAAAACCTCCACATCCTCTATCCTGCCACCAACTGCCTTCTTAATTTTCTCCAGAACTGGAATAGCCTCCTCTGTTGGGATTCTTCCAGCCCTTCTATCCTGTATCTTTCCTTCAGCATCAAGGGTGGCAAAATTGCATCTTATAGCAATATCACCTTTTTTGAGAGGGAAATTAACACCAAGTGCCTCAAGCACCCCCCTTCCAACCTCTATAAAAGCAGGGTCGTATCCGAATAAACCGAAATGAGCAGGACCACTTCCGGGAGTTATTCCATGCCTTACGGGAATGGTTCTACCTAATACGGACTTTTTTGCAAGGGCATCCAGGTTAGGGGTCCTGGCGTATTCAAGTTCAGTTTTAAATTCAAAATCCGGATGCGGCAGACCTCCAAGTCCATCGGCTATATAAAAAACAATTTTACTATCATTGGGGACAATCAACTCTTTCAAGTCCATATCAGCCTCCTAATTGAGTTAATAAGAATTATAAAGTTTCAATCCTGTTATTTCAAAAGACAACGGCTTAACATTATACTTTTTCTATGCGAAAAGCGGTGCTGTTTGTTTTTGCACTCTTCCTGTCCTGTACTCAAAAAAGTAGCACTCAGAATCTTTCAAACTGCAACTCCCCATCTATTTGTCCCATTTATTCGAGGGCATACAGGGATTCTGCCCTTAATGTCATCAACAACGCGAAAAAGTTTGTATACGTCTGGATGTTTGAAATTGCCAATTACAGAGAGGGGGATAACCCGCTCCTTTCCGCCGTATGTCGTGCTAAGAAAAGAGGCGTTGACGTAAAGGTTTTAATCGAAGGTGGTGAGGATTTCTTAGGTGATAAATTCTATAAAAAGCAGCACTCTGCTTACAGATATCTCAAAAACTGTGGAGTCAACGTCAGGATAGATAAAACGGGGAAAACCACACACGTAAAAATGCTCCTTGCTGATACGAACCTGATAATTGGTTCAACCAACTGGACTTATTATGGCATAGAGAAGAATAACGAACTGAACGTGTTGATTAGAGGAAAAGATACCCGGAAGTTCAAAGAAATATTCTTAAAAGAATTTAAGCATGCAAAAGGCAATAAATTCAAAAAGAACGGTGGGCAGGAGATAGAAATAAGGGGAACGATAACCTATGTTTCAGAGCGGGTATCAAAAAGGGGAAAGGCATATACAATTTTCAAAGTAAAAAGCGGGAAAAGGACTTACAGGATTTTTATGAGGGGTCACCATCACCTGAAAAAAGGAGAGCGCGTATACGTCAAAGGCACTTTTTACAGGGTAAAGAGGGTGGGGAAAAGAGTTTATCACAATGAGATAGAGGCGAGGTATATAAGGAGGATATAAATAGACCTTTTCGGTGCAACACACCGCATGAAGCTTACCCTAACCACCTTTATTTACTCTTCCAGCTCCTTCAATATCCTTTCAAATTACAGTAGATTACAGGCAAACAACTTTACTAAAAATCTGCCTTAACTAATAACCAAAAATCTATAACTATCAGCACAATAAAGCCACTTAAACCCTGAAGTCCAACAATCAGGTCGCTTCCTTTAGCAAAAGCAATTGGTATGCCTGCAAAGGCATTCAAGCTTCCATGCATTATGGCTGCTGCAATTACAGATTTTGACTTCATTCTGATATAACTGAAAATTGGAGAAATAGCAATACAAAAAATGACCATAAAGAAAACTCCCACAATCGGATGCTGAGGGTAGTTGTACCCTTGAATTATCAGTGGTGCATGCCAGATTCCCCATATAATCCCGACCAAAAAAGAGTATTTCCAGAATCCAAGATATCTTGTCTCCTGATATAAAAAGCCTCTCCATCCGATTTCTTCTCCAAAAGCAAATATTGCATTGATTGTGGGGCCAGCAATTAAAGCAAGAATTAAAAAGTAAAGTAGTGGAGGAAGAGGAGTATTCACATGGGAAGATATATGATATCTTGATAAACCTTCAAGGCTTGCAGAATAACTTGTCCCTGGTAAGAGCAAACTTACTCCCAGAGAAACCAGTGCCAGAAAACCGGGTAAAAGCCATGCGACAAGATACCATTTATTTAATTTTAAAGAAACTCCCAGACTACGAAAGGATATCTTATAAATATACATAGTTAGAAGTGTTGCTACAAAAGGCATGAACATGTATACAGGTGCCAAGGAAATCAATTTAATACCAAAATATTTGCACAAAAATGCCAGGCCAAAACTCAAACCGAATAGCACAACGAGAAAAACAAAAAGTGGTCTATTCTTTTCATTCCTTACGACTTCTTTCTCTTTATACCTTTGTTTTTGATATAGCATTAAAAATACAAAAGCGAACAGTGACCATGTAAAAATATTAAAAACCATAATTGAAATTCTGCTCACAGGCAGATTGGTGGTAAGACCAAACCCAACTCCAAACAAAAGACTTAATATAAGAGCTTTTATACCAGGCTTACCTTTAATCTTATCAAAAATAATGCCAAACAGTATGCCCACTATTAAATACAGCAAAATAATAGCAAAAGGCGTGGTAACCAAAGTAAGCAGGTAAAGTGTATTGGTATCATAGGGTATAAGAGGGCCATACCTATTCTTTACCTCCGCAAATTCCTTTAATAATAACTCTTTGTTTATTATGACCACCGTTAAACTAAATACTACCTCCAGAATACCCGTAAAAAGACCGGCCCAGAATCCGGCATTGGCTGCATCACTTGCTTTTCTTTTGGCAAGAATTTTATCCAACTTCATCTTTACTTCGCCATTATTTCCAATCTCTGCCTATAACCATAATCAAGCAAACACACAAGCCACACTAAATATTTTAGTCTTGCTTTAGAAAAATACAAAACATTAACGTATCTACCCCCTCTTTATCTCAAACATCCCCCACAGATAACCAAGACCATAATAGGCGCTAAAGCCGATGAAAAGGTGTAAAAACATATTTTCTATATCACCGAAGGGATTAAATGTGAATACGAATAGTCCAAAGAGCAATGCGAGTATTACCACCTTTATCATTCTGAGTAAAAATATGCCTCCGTCCTTCATTGTTCTGAAAACGGGTATGGATAAAACCACAAATCTCAAGGCAATGGCAATAAAACTTGCAAGTGCAATTCCGGGAAATCCCAGTTTGAATCCCAGATACCATGCAAGCAAAATATTAATCACCCCTGCAATTGCAAAGGAATAGTTGGGAATTTTTACCTTTCCCTGCGCAAAGTAAAGACTCTGAAAGAGTTTTGCCAGAGATGAGGGCACAATTAAAGGGGCGTAAAATACAAGTGCCTGTGAGACCATTATTGTATCATAATGGGTAAAATGTCCCCTCTGGAATAAAAATCCGACTATTCCAGGAGCATCCTTAATCATGAACACAGATGCTGGAATAATGAGAAACAGAAGCAAAGCCATTCCCTGTTCAAATTCATCTGTCATATTTTCACCACGTGCAAATTTCTCAACAAGTCCCGGCAAAATCACCGTTGACACAGCAACTCCAAAAATGGCAATGGGAAGGTGCATAATTCTGAAAGCGTATGAGAGATAGGCAACTGCCCCCCTTCCAAGGAATGAAGCAATTTCTGTGTTGAAAAACAGGGTCAGGTTTACAAAAGAGACGCTGAGAACAACCGGTAAAAGGAGTTTAAAGAACTTTTGAAACATAGGATGCCTGAGATTGACTCGCAATCTGAGTTTAACTCCTTCTCTCCTTACAAAGGGCCATTGAAAGAGAAACTGTACTATACCACCTGTTACGACACCTCCTGCAAGTGCATGGGGATAATGAGCCTCTTTTAAAACAAAATAAGCAAAAACACCGGAAGAAATAACAACAATGTTGTAAAGCACAGGTGAAACAGCTGGAACAAAAAACTTTTTATAGGAGTTGAGAATCCCGCCTAAAACAGCGGAAAGAGAGATAAAAAGGAGGAAAGGAAAGGTAATTCTGGTAAGAGATGAGGCAAGATGGAACTTCTCAGGATACTTTGTAAAACCGTATGCTATGAGTTTTACCACAAAAGGTGCGAGAAAAATGCCAAAAAGGGTTATAATACCAAGGACAATAAGTGTGAGAGTGAAAACAGAATCCGCAAACTCATAGGGTGCCTGATTTTTTTCCTTTGCCTGTACAAAAGACGGAACAAACGCTGTCTGAACGGAGTTTTCAGCGAATAAATCCCTTAAAAGATTTGGAATTCTGAAAGCCACATAAAAGGCATCTGCAGCATCCTTTCCACCAAGAAGATATGCTATTGTCGCCTCTCTAACAAATCCCAGAATGCGTGATAAAAGTGTGCCCGCTGAGAATGAAATGACGTTTTTTAGTCTCATTTACTTAAAATGTTACTCCAGCGTTAACAAGAGGAATTACGGGAATGTCAAAACCCATATCCCGCACTCCGGGATATCTCAAACCGAATATAAAAAATCCTTTACCAAAACGCAGAAGATAAAGAGTCTCCACCGCGGATGTTCCACCGTTTCCCAGAGAAAATGCCGTAAAGAGATTTTCAAACCTCACAGAAAGTTTCCCGAAAAACGTAGTCTTCTTCTGGATATAAACTCCAAAATCGGGAATTATTTGCAGATTTCTTTTTCCAAGCCACATTCCGCCCCCTATCCCGTAAAGTGGTGAGGCTTCAACCTTCTTTATATCCGGATATGACGTGGTAATGAAATAGCCGCCGTAAAACGGAACAACTGAAAATTTTAAAAAGGCATGGCTTGAGGACAATCTAAGCGTAAGTGGGAACATGAAAGGCAGAACTAAAGGAGAAGTCCTGACAGTAACATTTCTGGTAGCATAGGAAAGTTCAAGCAAGGATAGAGTAAAGCCTTTTGCAGGCACTTCAATGTCAAAAACATGGGAAAAACTAAGCGCCATGAATAGAATAATGCCGCTCAAAATACACCTCCTGAAAGCCCTGCAAAGGATGACATATCTTTCTTTATTTTGAATATTCCCTCAAGGTCTTTTATGTGGAGACTATCGTTCTGTGTGAAATAGAGAGGGTCATTCGTGCTAACATTTACAATAACCCATATAGTCCCTTTCTCAAATGCATTTTCTATCTTGTTTATGGCCTCTTCTTCAGGCACAACATTTTCAAAAACCCTCTCTCCATCAACGGTTCCCTGAATCAAAGAAGGACTCTGCGTGATATAATCAGGTGTCCTGCCATAAACAGCGTACACACCTGCACACGCTATCTCAGGCTCACAGGTTGCGTAAAGGGTAGTTTCCTCATCCGGCCCTGTATCCTGTACCATTATATTGAAGGTCATGTTTTTAGTGGAAGTTGCCGTGAAGTTAAAATTTGCTTCCTGAATATCAAGACCTGTTAAGACATTAAGAGGAACCTTCTTAACAACATAGAACTTGAGGCTCACGCCTGCCTGTGCGCCCATAAGAGGAAGGTCTATCCGACTCTCATAGAGCCTGTAATCAATGTCAGCAATACAGGACATAAGAAGCAATATAAAAAGGGCAATACCTATTTTTTTCATGGTACTTATTCTATTGCAAACCCTTCAAATCCCAAAATCAACCTATCCTTACACCCTTTCCACCCTTGCCCGGCGTTGAGTCAAACACCCTTGAAATGTAAAAGATTATTGCTATGAAATCACGGGAGAAATGCCCGTGAAAATAGGAGTGAATAAGATTGGCATATTCAAATACCTTCTTCTCATAGTCTGAGACGTCTTCATTCGGGTGAATAAGTCTTGCAACACCCTTTACCTGAAAGGTGGGCATGTCAAGAAAAACCATGGCGTATTCGGGATTTTTTATAAGGTTAAGATAGGTCTTTGTTCTGTAATCTCCATGTGTATAGAGTTCAAGAGAAAGTAACCCATCCCGTCTGAAATACTTATCAAAGTTTTTATAGAAATCGTAAAGCACACCCACTTTTTTTGAGAGACCCTCTTTCTTTGTGTTTTTCATAATATTTATGAGTTCATCCACCATTTCTTTCTTAGGCAGGTAGCCCACTCCTTTGACAGCATTGTTTATGCTTATTACATCATCTTCCCTTTTGTTTCCACAGGTTGCCACCATTCCATTGTGCGGTCCTTCGAGATATTCCGGGAATTTATGCTCTTTTACCATATCAAGAACTTTTAATCTTTCACCTGTGCTCCATTCCACGAAACCATCGGGTAATTTTACAAGGGGGTACTTCTCAACTTCCATCCCCCTAACCACTTCAATAAATCCATTCCCTTCTTTTATCCTATACTCAACCTCTATCATAAAACTCCTCCTTAAGGGGTCTTGATAAAAGCATATTCACAGCCTCATCAAAACATATTTTTTCATTTACAATTAAATTAACAACCCTGGTTATAGGCATATCTATTCCAAGCTTATCTGCTATTTTGAGAACTATATCAGAAGTTCTTATACCCTCTGCGACCATACCAAGGTCTCTTAGAATATCCTTGAGCCTCTGGCCTTTTGCAAGCAGTTCTCCCACTGTCCTGTTTCTTGAATCTTTTGAAAAGGAGGTTGTAATAAGGTCACCGTATCCAGCAAGCCCCATAAGAGTCTCACTTTTTGCCCCAAGCGCAAGCGCAAGCCTTCTCATTTCTGCAATTCCACGGGTAAGGAGGGCTCCCTTAGCATTCATACCAAGTCCAAGACCATCTACCATCCCCGCAGCAATGGCAAGCACATTTTTTAAAGCCCCACCGAGTTCCACGCCACGAACATCATCGTGTATATATATCCTGAAATACGGTCTTGCAAATATTGTCTGAAGAAAGCGGGCATATTCCATGTCATGCGAAGCAATAACACTTGAAGTGGGTAATTTTTTAGCCAGTTCCCTTGCAATGTTCGGGCCTGACAAGACTGCTATTTTAGCATGTGGAAACATGCTTTTTATGAAATCAGCCGGTAATTGCTCCTCATCTACAAAGCCCTTGGTAAGAGATATTATTGATGAAGGTTCAAAAAGTGTTGCAAGTTCATTATAGACTTCTAAAAGCGCATGAGACGGGAGCACTGATACAATGAGGTCTGAATTATCAAGTTCCTTTAAATCATAAGTGAATTTTACATCATCAGGTATTACGAAATTCTTGAGCCTTTTCTCATCTTTACGGGTACGTGAAAGTTCCTTAATTCTTTCAGGGTTTCTTCCCCATACAATTACATAATGTCCATTCTCACTGAGTATAGCAGAGATAACAAGGCCAAAACTGCCGTAGCCAAGTACCCCTATCCTCATTTTTTACTGCCTATTTTTGGCTCTACACCCTTAATTAATCTCTCAATATTTCCCCTGTGCCTTATAACCACGAGCAAAAATATTACAAATCCAAATAGAATTGAGTTATTTGACCTCTGGAATATGAGCATGTAAAGAAATACGAGGAAACTCGTGATAATGGAAGATAGCGAGACATATCTCGTTATAAAGATAAGAGAAACGAAAATCAAGAGAAAAGCAAGGAAATACGCAGGATTTAGCCCGAGTAAAGCCCCGAACAGGCATGCAACGCCTTTGCCTCCTTTGAGCAAAAGATACGGAGAAAAAATATGCCCCATGACAGCAAAAATTGCGACAATATAGGCGAATCCAGGGCTTATATGGTTTTTTGCATAAATGACAGGTAAAGCAGACTTGGACACATCAAATATTGCCGTAAGAAGTGCAACCTTCCAGCCTGCAGCACGCAACACATTGGTCGCTCCGATATTCCCGCTACCTATTTTCCGTACATCAACCCCTTTAAACCACTTCGAAAAAAGGAGTCCAAAGGGAATCCCCGCAAGAAAATATGTTATAATTATAATTGCCACCTTCATACGTCACATTTTACAATCAAAAAGTGGAACAGGCAAAAAACTTCCAGCCATATACGTTTTTTCATAGTATATATTCGCGAGGTTATAATTTTAAACATGCAGTCAAATATAGAACGTTTCAAGGAAGATTTTATCTCAAATCCATTATGGGTAAGCCTTACCTTAATCTTAACTTCACTTATACTTTTTTTAACAAACATCGTAACATTAATTGATATTGGAGTAATATTATTTTTAGGATTATCCGTATCAATAGTGGCCGTATTACTGAAGCAAGCTAAACTTACCTTTAAGTCATCAATTTTTATTCTTTTGTCTCTTACCATCATTGCGATACACAGGTTTCTTTTAATACAAGTGTATCCCAATACATTTATGCACTTTAATGTTAACATCCATTTTATTATCATACCCCTTATAGCATGTTCAGTTTTACTTTATACCATCTTAAAAAAGAAAAATATCAAGAATTCATTTAGATTTTCGTTAGTATTCTTGTTTTTAGGGTCTATAACAAGCACATTTTACACTATCGATAAACGACTACATATATTATGGCTGGCATGGCTTGTTTACTTTGCAGCCAATTTCTATGTCTCGTCTTTTTACCTTCAGGACTATAAAGAAAAAGACCCTCTTAAACACTGGGGACTTCTAACAGTTATTGCCATCTCGCTTATACTTCTCCTTACAAGCGCTATTGTTAAAAATTATATATCAAACCTTTCTCTTTTACAGCACAGAGCAAGAGGTATCTTTACAAGTCCCAACTCTCTGGGCGTTTTTTCAGCCACAGTCTCTTTTTTTTCTATAATCCTTCTTATGAGAAAAGACCTTATTTTCAAAATCGCCGGGGTACTACTACTTATTATCTCAATCTATAACATAAATATATCTGTTTCAAGAAACGCAGTGCTTTCCTTTCTTGTTGGCTTGGGATTCTTAATTTTCATGCTTATGAATAAAAGTGGCTCAAGGAGAAATCTTATAGTATCTATATTTGCCACAGTGGTGCTCATTGGAATCGTGGGAATATTGTTTGTTCTCAAATTCAGTACCAACTTCTATGCTCGAATCGAAGCCGATATAAAGGGGAGTGATTTAAGTATTCTACTGCGCGTGCTAATGGCCAAGGGCACCTTAATTTATCTATTAAAGCATCCCATAAGGGCCATATTGGGAAGCGGGTTATACCAGTTTTATTACTATCCATTCTCCTATGGACTCGAAAAACCACATAATATATTACTTGACTGGTGGTTTAGCTTCGGATTATTTGGAATACTTGCATTCTTTTCGTTTTTACATGTTTCTTACATTAAACCCCTTGCCATACTCTTTAAAAAACGGGAAAGTCTGGATAAAAAGACATATCTTTATTTCATTATAATTCTTTCCTCATTAACAACATTCTGGTTTTCCACATTATTTGATGAAGTCTTCTGGTATCCCCATCACCCTATACTATTTGCCATTCTTCCCGTTTATCTTGTAGTTACAAATCATATGCTTTCCACCCTTGACAGTTCGGCCTCCGATTAATAATTATATATAAACCAAACAAAAAATAAAAAAGGAGGTGATACCATGGCAATGGATATCACAAGATGGGATCCATGGAAAGACTTGAGAGATGAGATTGATAGGGTCTTTGATTCATTCTTCGGTAGATACCCTGCCGTCTCTGGTGAGCATGAAGGCTACTTCATCCCCGCCATTGACGTAGAGGAAACCGAGAACGAATACATTGTAAAAGCAGAGCTTCCGGGACTCAAAAAAGAGGATATAAAGATTTCCCTGAGAGACGACAGCATCACAATCTCAGGTGAGAGGAAGAAAGAAAAGGAAGAAAAAGGTAAAACTTATCACAGAGTGGAAATGGCCTACGGTAAATTCGTGAGAACAATCCAGCTACCCGATGAAATTCAACCAGACAAGGCTAAGGCTGAATACAAAAACGGGATATTGACCATAACACTGCCGAAATCTGAAAAATCCAAGCCAAAGGAAATTGAGATTGAGATAAAGTAAAATCCTGAGTTATTATAAGCAAAACGCCCACTCTTGTGGGCGTTTTTTTATTTTATTCTATACTGTAATCTTTAAGAACAAGCCCCCGTTTATTGGTATCCCAGTATTTATACATAAGGGGTTTTGTAGAATCAAAAAGAAAATAAAATGTTTTGTGATACACTGCTCTGTACAAACCCCCAATCTCAAGTGTTCTTAATTTTTTACCATCTTCCTTTTTGCAACGTGATTTAAAAGGAAAAATACCTTTTTCAGGCACAAGCATCCTGAACTTTTTCACATCACAATCTTTTTGAGTAGCAAGAAAATAACCCACTATATGTCTGTCTATAAGGGGTTTGTCGCTTTTGTACTCTTTCTCCCTGTCGTTTATCTTAACATAATAATGGTCTCCCAGCCATCGTTCCGTCATCTTCACCCTGCCCGGCTGAACTTTATCAAGCCTCAAAAGACGCCACGCTGTATCCGTCCAGGCTCTGGTGTCGAGCCCCTTTGTGTTAGTTGCATGGATATAATAGGCAGTGTCCTGATTTTTTATATCCACGTGGAAGTAAGTGGTATCATTTTTTTCTACTCCCACGAGCGTCATGCTTATAGTTTTGAACGCTACAATCATATATACCAATACATTCATAGTGCCACCTCCAGACCAACGCCACATTTATTTGCTTTTTCCGGATACTGCATTAATATCTCCTTCTTTTTTTCTGTGCAATGACACGGATAAATCTTGCTTTTCACAATAGCACCGAGTTTTTCAACATTTTTAAAATCATGGAAACCACCAATAAGCACATTTACAGTACCAAATCTTTTTACCATTTTATACACATCTGGATGCGAACATCCCACGACAAGAACCTTATATTTTTCAATATAGAGCGCATGCTCTTTAATGCCTATAGAAGATTCCATCTCACCTGTACTTAAAATCCCCTGATAAAACTCCGTTGTGGAGCTGGAAATCTCTATGAGGTTTGCATACCTTGCAAGTTCTTTTTTAAAACCACTGGTAAACGATTTTGGTATTACTAAATTCACATCTCTACCTATTTTTTCCAAAACCTCTGGTATACCCCCTATATGATCCCAATGCTGATGAGAAAGGAAAATATATTTTACCCTGTCAAGGGACAAATTGAGTTTTTCTAAATTCCTTAAAAGCCATACACCATTCCAGCCTGTATCAAAGATAATATCAAATTCTTCAAGTTGAATAAGGGCTGAAAAACCATGCGCAGGACACGTACCCGGTAAAATGCTCTCATTGTCATATATTACTGTAATTTTCATGTCTTTAACCTCCTTTTCTGAGCGGAAGGAAAAAGTATATTGTTTAAAATGAGCCTGTAGCCAGGAGAGTGTTTGTGCATAGAGAGGTCAGTAGGAGGGTCTCCTACATAGTGTGTAAAATCTTCCGGGTCATGTCCCCCTAAAAAAACAAAAAATCCTTTCCCGTAATCCCCGTATATGTATTTTGCCTCATCTGTACCCGGAACATCAGCAAGTATTATGACATTTTTTTTGAGTTTATCTTTCCTGAACCCTGTATCCTGTCCAAGAAACTCTTTTATAAATTTTGTATGGTCCTGAGTTAAAAGAGTGGGAATAGGGTCTATCTTTGCTGAAAAGTCTTTTAACTCGAAATAGGTATTCGGACCTCTTACCAGTGCCTCCTGCGATACGTCAACATCTGTATGTTCATAAACAAAAGGATTCACTATTATATGAAAGTTCTTAAAGGCAAAGGTACGGGAGAAATCAAGTTTTTTTTCAAAATTCGGGTCGTATGGGTCACCATCAAACACAGGTGCCAGTATATCTGTGTTTTCGGTTGCAAGTGCAACGTCAAGTGTAATTGGGGCAGAGCACATAGCGAACAAAAAACCGCCTCTTTTCACAAAACTTGCTATGCTATCAGCAATAGCGTGTTCAAGGTCAGAAACCTTTTTAAAACCCCATTTTTTAGCTATGCCCTTCTTGAATGCCACTCTTTCTCTGTACCACTTTGTGTTTCCATAGTGTGCATAGAACTTGCCGTACATCCCGGTGAAATCCTCATGGTGAAGATGTAACCAGTCCACCTGGTTAAGATACCCGGAGAGTACCTCATCGTCATAAATCTGTTTAAAAGGTATCTCTGCATATTTTAAAGCAAGCAAAACAGCGTCATCCCATGGCTGATAATAGGGCGGTGCATATACTGCTATCCTGGGAGCTTTTTCAAGAACAATGTCTTTCATATTATGCTCTTCAATAATTTTGTATATGTCCTCAACGTTTTCTTCATTTATTCTTTGAAAATAAACCCCACGTAAAACACACCATTTCTCTGTATATTCGTTTCCCTCAACAAGGAAACTACCTCCTCTGAAGTTAAGTAACCACTCTACATTAATGCCTCTTTTGAGAGTGTTATACACAGCACCATAAGCCTTCAAATGGTCCGTTTGTATTGAATCCATAGGAATTAAAATGAAATAAGCAAGCAAAATGTGAAAAATCATTGTATATTTAAATCTGAACGCGTGCCAAGTGTCAATTTTACCCT
Source organism: Caldifarciminota bacterium (assembly GCA_027038175.1). Lineage (GTDB taxonomy): Bacteria > Hydrothermota > Hydrothermia > UBA1063 > CAJXJZ01 > CAJXJZ01. The sequence goes on from JALVYB010000032.1 coordinate 29,519, forward strand.
TCTACCTATTTTTACTATGGTACCTGACTCGGGTATGGTTTTAATCACATAATCACCTCTTCCGAGGAATACGTATCTCAGTTTGGCTTCCTGCATTACATGTGCTGCCTCATCCTTTTTCATACCAATCACATATGGGACTTCTACTTCTTTACCATGTCTTGTATAGTAGGGAAGATAAAAAAGCACAATGAGCCACAGCGTGATAATAAAACCCACACCTGCAAGTATAAGCGCTAAAAACCACTCAAAAAATTTTCTACGGGAGCCTTTCTTTATCAAGGCAATTCTCATGCTGGTTGCCAGGTGCGTCCTTCTCCAAGATAAATTACATCCTGTGTCCCATCCTCATATATAACGGTAAACCTCTCAACAAGTGCATTAACTTCAAGTACTTTCCCAACTCCCCTGTCGGTTTTTACCATCTGCCCTGGTTCCGGGAGTTTATCCTTTACCTCTCTATAAAAATCAAGTTCATATCTCAAGCAACAGAGCAATCTACCGCATACACCTGATAGTCTTTCAGGAGCACTATATAAGAACTGTTCTCTTGCCATATCGAGGGTAATAGAGGGGATCTTTTTTAAAAAAGTAGAACAGCATAATTCCCTCCCGCACGGGCCAATGCCACCTACCATTCTTGCATAATCCCGTGCCCCTATTTGCTTGAAATCAATTCTCACGTGCAACAGGGAGGCAAGATGCGCACCCACTTTAGCAAGTGAATATTTTTTATCCGCAATAAACTCTATTTTCAGGTGTCCTTCGTTGAGATTTATATCGCTTCCCACTATTCTAATATCCAGCATCCTGTTGTTGTAAAAATACTGCTTTACCATATTTGTCATCATCACTCTTACTTTCTCAGGAGGTGCAATTTTGTAGCCTTCAAGTATATCGTTACTCTTCCTGTCTGAATAACCTCTTACCTTGACCAGAATCTCCTTATCATGCGATCTGGTTTTTACAAAAATAAAACTCCCAAGAGGTAAATCAAGAGGATAAATTAGGGCATACCTTTCAAATGACCCGCCCACAATAGATGCTTCAAGTGAGCGAATCTTCTTCCCCTCATGATGTTCTTTTCTCTCTTTTCTTCCCTTATTAAACTTAAACATGTTTCTATTATACTGCAGAGGGTAGGTAATTCCAATGTAAACGGGTTAAGTTTTACTTTTATTTGAGAGATAAAATTCCACGAATTTTCTTCTATGTGGTAAAAGACAGTTTGTACAATCCCAGTATCCCCACTCGTTTCTCCTGCCGTATTTTGAATTGATGAGACATCTTCCGTATTCCTTCCTTTCTTCATTGTAATATTCATAATCATAGTAAGGACAGGCGCAAAAATAACAAACAAGTTCATCCTTACTCATATTGTGGCATACTTCACCGCTTTTGTAAAGCGGACAGAAATCGGGATGATTTGCCACCATCTTACTATAAGCAAAATAATCAGCAATTTCACGGGGAGACGAAAGTCTCCCCGCTCTTACAATCTCCTCCCTCCGCTTTTTAAAATCCAGAAACCACTTCTTTAATGGATTCTCAGCCATATACCAAGTGCCTGTACACCTTTTGCAGTACCCATAAAGACTGAGTCAGTAACAACCAATCTATCAGGGTCAAATATCAGTAGATAATTGTCCGAGGTGGAATTGAACCTTGTTAAATAACCTATATGATTATAATCCACGACTATACGGGATGCACCTTCACCCACGTTCTGCCAGATAACCTCATGGCTCTCAGGATTTACCTTCGCCACTCCAGCTGACCAATCTGCAAGATACAGGCATCCATTATAAGAATACATATATCCTGGACTATTGCCTACTCCTATACTATCTCTTAGAATAAGGCCTGTATCACTCACCAAGTAAATGTAGATTTTCCCTGTCACATCTCCATAATTTCCTGTTGCAAGCGCATATAGAGTATCTCCTATTATATCCACATCCTGGGTATTTATTCCCGCATAAAGGGAATCCTCAACGTATAATCCCTGTGGTCCACGGCTCACTACTGCAATGTTACCTTCTCCAAAAGTATAATCAGAAAAGTTATACCCTGTACATGCCACAAAAATCTTTCCATCCTTAACAGTCAACCATTCTGGTGACTTACCAACCCTAACAGAGTCTTGAACTCTTAGGTATGGGCCGAATTGATATAGCATATCCGTTTTCATACAGGTTACATAAATATTATCACCGTCCTCCGCAATACCATACGGGTCGGAACCATCGGGAAATACATAGTAAGCAATAAGAGAATCTCTCTCAAGGTCAATTTTCATAATAGACGGACTTCCACCAAAACCAGAATTTACAATATAAGCATAATTTCCATCAATGAGTATATCATTCGGGGCAGAACCGGTTGTATCAATATCTAATACGATATCATGTGATTCAGGCAAATAATATGAATAAGTTTCGGAAAGATTGTTTACCACAACCACAACCTCTTCAGATTGAGGCACGGGATTATCTGATGGTGCTGGCTGTGTACATCCTCCAATGAACAACGCCAGCAACATTATTCCTGTAGCCATTACCTTTTTATACATACACACCTCCTTTTATTGTTTTATTTCAAATCTGGCGTAAAATTTTCTATCACTATCAACAAAACCGGGGAGCCACTCAATCCTTTCACTCAAAAGATTTTCAATTCCCACAACAAAAGTATAACTACGCCCGTTTATTTTAGAGGACTTATGAAACCTTATTCCTACAAGTTCAAATGCAGGTAATTTTTTAGGACTTGAGGGCCTTTTGAGCCTCTCTCCCGTATAAGTAAAGTGTATGTTAAAAAATTTGCCGTCAAGCCAGAAACCCTCTTCAGCATGAGGCATATAAAGTATATTATTAAACCAATTCCACGTGGCGCTGTACCCAGCATAAACATTGCCAATTTCATGTTCTACTCTAATTTCAATACCTTTTATGGTCCTCTCTCCTATATTAAAGGGTTTGTATCTACCAGATACCTCAATCCATTGAATCATATTCTCGACGTCTTTTTTAAAAATATTTAATCGTATCCTGCTATTCGAGGTAATACCCTTTATTCCTGCCTCATTCTGGAAAATCGTCTCTCCTTGAAGTTCAGGATTACCTTCGCTAAAAGCATCCTTTCCCCAGTAAAGGTCAAAGAATGAAGGCAAATGGGCACCCTTTGATAAATTAAAATAAATGGTAAAAAGACCTGTATTCTTTGCCATGCCATAAAAATAAGAAGTATAAATTTTCTCCTGGTTTTCGTTATAACTCAAACCAGCGCTGAAGGAAATGTGCATTCCAATAAGGTGTACTGTCTCAAATATAGAAAGTGTCGGGATATTTCTTATTCTGAAACCTGCTCTTGTGGAACTGACAGCCTCGTGGGTATAAGTAAAAACAAACGGATGTAGTCTCAGGAGTGAAACTCCCGAAAAACCTGTGTGTATATCCTTTATGCTATACTGTGCATAAATAAGTGAAGAAATATTCCCCTTAATTGAGAATCCTGCATTCTTTCCATCTAATAAATTAAAGCGATACCCCAAAAACAAATCTCTTTTTCTGCCTGTTATTCCACTCCCTGAAGGACCAGAAGTTGTGGCATCTCTTAGTGCAAACATAAGTGTAGCATTTCTGTTTTCTACCATAGCGAATGTTCTTCTATACCACTTTAAAGAGTCATATCTTATTGCACCTTCACCAATAAACCTGAGCTTATTACCTCTATCAAACAATAACCCTATAGTTTTGTCCGATTTAAATTTCAGTAGTGTATTCCTCGATGTACCGAGTTTTGCAAAGATACCACCAGCAGACCCCATAGAAGGGTTATAGGATGAAAGTGGATGAGTTACAACAACCACGTTTTTGATAATTTGCATGGGGAAAAGAGAAAGGTCCACATAGTCATTCTGGGACGATTTTAAAGGGACACCTTCAAGTTCAAAAGATATATCCTGTGTCCTTGTTCCCCTTAATGAAATAGAGGTAAGATTCCCATACTTTTTATACAAAAAACTGCTTGAAAATATGGAATACATATCATTGCCATCTGGCACTGAAAAATAGAATGAGGATGAAGGAAAAGTTAAAGAAAGTTCATTTCCATAAGGGAACCTTGAAGTGACATAAACAGTATCTTCAATAAACAGTGTAAATAACCATAATATCCACATATGCCCTCCTCCCCAACCCCCGGGGGATGGGTTTTATACACAGGCTCGGGTCTCCCGGCTCGTGGCACTTCCTTCGCCTTCCCGATGGGAGAGCCTTGCGACCCTGTCCATCAGTGGCATAATGAAGGAAGCCTTCTGCCACTCACGGTTGCGGGGGCAGCCAGGGATTTTCACCCTGTTCCCCTCACCTGTGCGTAAAAATTATAAATTACCCTATGCGAACATTACAACCATTACCCTGCCAAGCACAACATGCTTAATCTGAGTTTTAAAAACTGTATTTTAATTTAAGGTACACCATGTCGTTATCGTTATACTGTCCGAAGATACCTTCGCTTCCCGTAAAAATATTGGCACCCACTATACCTTCAACACCATCGGCGATATCATAACTTATTTTCGGTCTTACGAGCGAGCCTTTATCTGTAAAGTCATAGTAGGTAAACAGGGAAATGTGCAGGGTCTCGTAAAGAAAATTCTTTGCTATCAGGAAAGTTGCCATGTTTGAATACTGTTCCTGTTCAATATCATCGGTATAATCAAGAATTGCCCTCTCTATGAACTGCAAACTCGTATTCCAGCCTTTCACTGAAAAGTCCATTCCAACAAGGTAATGAACATAATCTTTTTTAACAACCGACTCCGGTGCATCAGGCCGTGTAGTGTTAAAGTACTTTCCGTTGTAATATGCTCCTTCTCCTCTTAAAACAAAAGGACCAATTGTGGTACTGAAACTTCCTCCTCCCACTTTTAGCCTATGGTATTCTGGGTAAATGGTTATACTGTCAAGTACAGGATGCTGCGGATTCGATAGATTAAAATGTTTAATTACATGCATTGTGGGCTCATCTTCCCATGTATAGGCTCCCATTACTTCAAAGTCCACAAGCCCGGTAAGAGCAGAGAACTTTCCGAATACCTCACTGTTTTTAAGGTCATGTCTCACTTCTGACCTCGTATAGTCAAAGGTTGCAGGTGCTGGAAAATCCGGCATTTTGGGATGCCATATACTCGTTGCAGGAGGCATTTTAGTTGGTGTGAAGACAGGTACCCAGACAAGTTCGAGTGTGTTATTTCCAATATAATAATCGCTCTTCAGGGCTGTTATTCCCATTCTTATTTCGTCGAAATCTCTCAAAATAAACTCTGTTAGGTCTTTTGGGGAAACTATGTCCGTGATAAAAACCCCGTCAGCCTTTCCCCATATAATCTGCTGCTTCCCTACCCTTAAGTCCATGCTGGGAAAATATATGTCAAGGTATGCCTCCCTCAGCCCCAATTCCATATTACCACCGGAATACTGATAAATATACGGGTTCACCTTGAACCCCATCTTATCACCGGTTTTGGAGAGATTAAGATTAAATGTGTTCATTACAATTGAGTAGTCGAGGCTGTCATTGGTTAAAACTCCTATATAACTTCTTACAAATCCGTCCATATTAATGTTGCCTGCCATAAGAACCGAAAACATAAATACAAAAGATAAAAGAAACTTCTTCATATTAAAGTCCCCTTTTCATCATACGCTCTGTAAACATCCTGGCGGGTATACCGGAGTTTATTTTTATGTCGCTGAGTTTCATAATCGTTTTATGGTTTGTCTGGGCGTTGTCCATTTCCACCTCTGTAAGCACCCATACACCGTTTATCTTTTCGTATTTTTTAACATTGAGCGTTTTAAGGTATTCTCCGTCTTCGTCGTAAAATTCCCTTTTGAGTCCTATCCATTTACCTTTTATTACCCATGTAATCGTCTTTGAATACATGTAATCCGGGTCTTTCGGCGTACTCTCTATAACATAACAATCTTCACCCCTGTATTTTTCTTCCCTGAGTATTTTATGATTGTCCTCTTCTGGTTTGCGATTGCCAAGGTCATCGTAAGTGAAATCAGATCCCATAAAGTAATCGCCCTTGCTGTCACTTGATATTCTTTTGACTTTTTTAAGGGCAGGAAGGTATATCCACTGGTCGTCATCCTTATTTGGGTCATCGTAGCTCCAGTTCATAAATGATGTATTTTTCACATCAGCAGGCTCGACAAAAAACATTATTTTCTTTTCCACTTTCCCGAAGTCTCTTATATATTGCTTGATTTTCCGTACCCTTTTGTCACCATTTGAATTTATGAGTATCATGGTAAGCGTGGCTTCCATGTCATTACCTTTTGGCCTGTTATACACTTTCTCCATTACTTCCAGGCCTGTAAGTTTTTGTTGTGCCATTAGCCCTGTGGCAGTTATCAGTATGCCCATGAGCATTGCTGTTTTGTACCTCATTTAAGCCTCCTTTTTAAATTTCTTTTCAAAATAAATGTTCGATACGTAAAGTATGACAAACATTATTGTTAGTGTTCCCGCAAAACTCGTGAACATGTTAAGTGATACCAGTAGCCCCAGCGCCCTGTTGGGCGGAAACACTGAAAACAAAAGCACGAGAAATCCTGCTATCACCACAACAGCGTTGTACAAAATGGCTGTACCTGAATGGAGCATTGTGCTGTGTGATGTAAGAGTTTTGCTTTCGTAAATATCTTCCTCCTTCAGGGGATTGGGAAGACTTTTTACTTCATCGAGAATAGCCTCTTCAGCAACGAGTTTCTTATCCCGGTATATTCGGGCATTTATTCTGTAGCGGTCAATGAAGTGTACTGCATAGTCTATTCCTATCCCAATGGCGATACTTGATATAAGGGCAGTTGTGGAACTTAGGGGTATACCCAGAATGCCCATGACACCGAATGAAATAATCGTTGTAATTGCAATGGGAATGGAGCCTATAAGACCTATCTTCAGGCTCCTGAACATTATAGAAAGAAGCACGATTACTATAATTAGTGAAAGAAGAAGACTTGAAATCTGGCCTTTTAGTATCAAATCGGTAAACACATACGCCTTATAACCGGAACCTGCGAAATTAAGGTTTACTCCGAGTTTCTTAAAATCATCCCTGTATTTATTGACAGTATTAATTGCACTCTGGAGGGCTTTTGAGTTATCGCTTTTCAACTGGAAGGTGACATTCAGTTTCTTGTAGTCTTCAGTGGTTACCTGCCAGAGTTTATCCGGGTCTCCGGACATTTCGTAGAGTAAAAGATACTGCGCAATCAGGTTTTTATCTCTGGGGATGGTATTGTATTTAACACTGTCAGCGTGCATAACCTTATTCATTCTCTTTATAAAATCCACAAGCGAAAAGGCATCTCCAACAACTCTCAAAGAATGCACCACGTCTGTTTGCATTTTATCCACAAGTTTCAGAACTTCAGGGTCTTTGAAAGTTCCCGGTTCTTTTCCTTCAAGTATTACATTTAATGTACTCGTGCCACCGAAATGCTGGTTTATAAACCTGTCTGTTTTTCGTATTTCGCTGTCCTTTTCAAACTTGTCCAGAAAACTCGAATTTATCCAGACTTTAGTGGTACCGTAAACAGATATTCCAATTACGACTAAAGTTATCAAATACACAAGCCTCTTGTGAGATATAAGGAAGTCGGCGAATTTATGGGCAAACTTTCTTTTATTGATAACCTCATCTTCTTCCATCAGTTCTGCTTTCTTGTGCTTTCTGGGTAAACCAAAAAGCATATTGGCTGCGGGAATAAGTATCATCGATAACAAAAATGCAACTCCAACTCCAAATGCGGAAAATATCCCGAAGTACTTTACAGGATAGACCTCTGACGTAAGGAGCGACACGAACCCAACCATTGTAGTGACTGCTGCCATCATAACAGGCTTCCACATCTCTTTAATCATGTTTAATGTGGCTTCTTTTCTGGAAATACCGGGATTTTCTTCCATATAGTGGAAAAGGTGGCTGTAAAGGTGAACCCCGTACGCTATTCCAATCGCAATAAGCATTACAGGAATCATCGTACTTACAGCATATATAGGAACACCCAGAGTTGCCATGAGTCCGAAGGTCCAGATGCTACTGAAAATTACAACTATAAGCGTTATAAAAGTACTTTTCCAGCTCCGAAGGAGCAAGAATAAAACCAGTGTAATTACGACTATAACAATGGGAACCATCCTCTTCATGTCGCGTGGACCGAGGTAGGCAAGTGTACCTTCCACTATCGGACGTCCCGCGACGTATATCTTTTCCGGTCCCTCGTATTTTTGGGCAAGTTCGAGAATTCTGTGATAAAAGTCCTGTGAAAATACATTATCTCCTATTCTGGCTACCACTATAGCAACTTTCTCATCTTTTGAAACGAGCTTACCGAATACCATATCATTTGTTATGACCTTTTGTCTCAGTTCCCGGAGTGCTTCGGAATCTTTTGGTACTCTTTTGTAAAACGCTTTCACATCAAGACCGTCTTCCGTACCCACTATGTTATCTGCTGTATAGAGAGAGGTAACGTCTTTTTTGTCTATTTCAGGCATTTTCTGGAGTTCTTTTGTTAGATTCTTAATCTTTTTCAGAGTGCCGTAGTTAAACACACCGTGAGGGTTTTCTATTGCAATGATTATGCCATCTTTTATATCAAACCATTTTTCAGCTTTATCACTGTAAATGAATGCAGGATGATTTTGAGGCATGTATTTGTCAAGATTGGTTTCCATGCGGGATTTGGTTTTGGTTTGGTAAAAGAAAAATCCTGTTATGAGCAATATTACAATTACTCCGATAAATGATTTTCCGAGTAACTTTTCTATATTCATAAATCCTCCTTTATCAGTATTTCCACAGTTTGCCATAATTCCATTCCCTCTTCTTTCAAGGAATAGGAAAAACCAGAGTGCTTCCATCTAAGAACCATATTTCTCATAGCACCTGTTATCATGTATCCCAGACTTTTAGGAGAAACATTCTTCTTAAACACCCCTCTCCTCTGTCCATCCTGAATTATTTTTACAAACACGTCCTGCATAAAAAACATTATCTCATAGATATATTTAGAAAGCTGGGCATCGTTTCTGAATATTTCTTCCGAAAATATCACAGATGCAATTGCCGGGTGGTTCTCAAAATACTCGAATCTTTCAAAGAGCAGCTTTTTAAGTTTTATGTCCGGAGTAACGTTTTCCTGGTTAAGTACCTCAAGAAGATTCTCCTTGCTTGCTTTGAAAGTATCCAGGATACCTTTAAGTATATCTAATTTGCTTTCAAAGTGTCTATAGATTGCTCCTTCGGAAAGCCCTATTTTCCTCGAGAGATTCTTTATGGTAAGCTCCTGTATCCCTTTTTCCGCAATGAGCGATATGGCAGCCTCAATAATTTCCCGCTGCCTTTCTGTCAAACCCGTTGTTTCTTTAACCATATAACTCCTCCGTTTCTATGTAAGTAAATATTCACTTACATAAGTATACGGGATAAAATTTGTTAATGCAAACGTTCGTTATTCATACAAAAACAAATATAATAACATTTTGGAAAAACCAAGATGCTAAAAATACTTCTACTAAGAAAGACTTACCAGCATGTGTTAAGGGACCAAACAATTAACTCTAAATTAAATCTAACATTAAAAAAGAATGAACACAGTAACTGTACGGTATCTATTTAACATAATAAACTACCCCATCATCAAGCTGTAAAGTATTCGTAGGAACAATATATTTTAAAAAACTATCCGGTGGTACTATATACCATCTGTGGTCAACTCCCTTGAAATACACGATTTGGCATTCCTTATACTTTTTCAAAAGTTTTTGAAGTTCAGTTCTCCAACCTGGATTTTTTTTACCTTTAACAGGATAATAGAACCTCGGAAGGAATGTAGCGTTTTTACCTGTGTATAACCTTATAACCTCCGGGACATTGGAGAGGATACAATTCAAAGCCTCTGATTCAAAACCTATATAATTCAAAACTGCTGATTCTTTCCATCTCCTGTTACTGTACATGATACCGTTTTTATAAAGCCCGTATGCATAAGATACGGAAAGGGATACAAGCAAAACCTTATACGCAAGTAATCTCCACCTCCATTTGAGTATTACATCAACACACACGGACCCACACAGGTACAGTGCAACAATAACTATGGGAGAGAATATTCTGGTATCGGCAGGAATATAGGCATCTACGAAAAACCTTGAAAACAGTATTATAAGCACGTATACCAAAAGAAAAATGACGGATACTCTCTCAGCCGGACTATTGATTAAACTCAGAGCCTTCTTTTTATTAAAACAACAGTCCCAAAAAGGATAAAACAGGAACACACTAACAAACGCAACAACAATAAGCATTGTTAAAGCCTTTCCAGTCATTCCGGAAAATACTCGAGTTATTATTTCTGTATGTGGTAAAAATAATCTAAAAGGGACGAAAACAAGATTTGCAAGGAATTTGGTTATACCTGTTACTTTAAGGGAAAGACCTCTTTCTGGAAGGATGGAGGATTTTAAATATACAATAAGCGGAACCTGAGATATAAAGGCTACAAGTATACCTTTAACCTTATCCCTTCCCTTTTTATACAGAATCACATATACAAGATACGTAACCGCGAGGGATACACCTGCATATCTCGTAAGCGAGGCGAGCAAAATAACAATAAATACGGGCCATTCATTGTAACCCAGTTCGAACAACCAGATAAACATGAGTATAAACATATAAAATAGAGGTTCAGTCAGCAGTACTGAAAACTGCTCAATACATAAAAAGAAGACTGTAAGAGTCAGGAAAAATGATACCAAAGGATACCTGCTTTTCCTGTTCACAAGTAAAAAGAATAACGCCAAATCAACCAGAAGGACGATACCTCCTGCAATTTTTGCAAAGTCAAGGACACTAACACCTATAAACTTTGACAAAGAGAGTAATGCAGGAAATAGCGGAGGGAAATGGAAAAAATATGGGTACAGTACACTTTTTCTACCGGAAAGCATACTGGCAATAGTTTCCGACATTCGTATATAACTCAAACTATCAGGAGTCAAACCAATACCAAGGTGTGTGGTAAAAAGATAGAACAAACCGGCAAACACCTCCAGAAAAACTAATAGTAACCACTCCTTTTGCTTAATCTTCATCATTTGGTCATTCTTGAGAATTGTATTATTATAATGCACGGACACACAATCTCAAAAGGAGGCTATTATGAAAATAGCGATTGGTGCAGATCATAGGGGCTATAAACTTAAGGAACAACTCAAGGAATACATGCGTGAGAAAGGGATTGAATTCGTTGATTTCGGAACAGATAGCGAGGAATCAGTGGACTATCCTGATTATGCAATTCCGGTGGGTGAAGCGGTGGCGAAAGGAGAATGCGATTTTGGCTTGCTTATATGCTATACAGGTATAGGCATGTCTATAGCAGCCAACAAAGTGAAAGGTATACGTGCAGCGCACGTAGTGGCACCGGTATATGCCAAGATGACGCGCCAGCACAATGATGCAAATGTTTTATGTCTTCCAGGAGGTTTTATAACAAAAGAAGCAGCCATAGAATGCCTTGAACTATTTATAAATACTGAATTTGAAGGAGGTAGACACAAAAGACGCGTGGACAAAATAGAATCTTACGAAAAGGAACATTGAAAAAATTTCTTTTTCTCGTAGGGGCGAGGCCCCAGATTATAAAATTTGCTGCTCTTCAACCTCATCTAAAATATGCAGATTTATCTTTCATCCTTGTACACTCCGGACAACATTACGACCCTGAACTTTCAGAAAATTTCTTCCATGAACTTGACATAAAATCTCCGGATTACAACCTCGATGCCGGCTCTTCTTCTCATGCTCAACAAACAGCATCCATAATGGTTTCACTTGAAAAGGTCGTAGAAAACGTAAAACCTGACTACGGCGTGGTATTCGGAGACACCAACACAACCCTTGCTGGAGCACTTGTTTTTTCTAAAATGGGTATACCACTCGTGCATATAGAGGCAGGGCTAAGGAGCTTCAACAGAAAAATGCCAGAGGAAATCAACCGAATAGTTACAGATAGACTTTCTCATATTTTATTTGCCCCATCTGAGAGAGCCAGGGAAAATCTCTCAAAAGAGGGAATTAACCAAAATGTTTATGTAACAGGAGACCTGCACTATGACCTTTTCAGATTAATGGAAAAACATTTGAACGAAACTCATATTGAACTTCCATTTACAGATAGATTTGCGTTTTTAACCCTGCACAGGGAAGAAAATACAAAAAATCCGGATTTCGTGAATACTCTTTTATATGAACTCGAGAAAACTAACACACATGTTATCTTTCCATGTCACCCAAGAACATACAGCCTGCTAAAAAACAGAGAATTTAAATACATACATATTCTCCCGCCAGTATCATATATAAAAACTCTTTGGTATATAAAAAACTCGTTTATTGTGATAACTGATTCAGGTGGTGTACAAAAAGAGGCTTTCTATCTAAAAAAACCCGTCATTATAGCCCGCAGTGAAACCGAGTGGATAGAGATAGTAGAACTCGGCTATGGAAAACTCGTGGGGAAAGATATAAATAAAACTATAGAACTTATGCAAAATCCATGGTCAAAAGGAACATTCCAGGAAGTTTATGGAGACGGTAAGGCCGGAGAAAAAATTGCAAGTATTCTAAGTAAATTATGAAAATTGTAATTCCTCTTTTGTCCCTTGAAAATCACGGCGGAACAAGAGACCTTATTGAAGTAGCCAATTACCTTTCCAGAAAGGGGCATAAAGTTATATTTTATGCTCCATACGATAGAATCAATACACACTACACCATAGACGATAAAGTAAAAATACGAAAGGTACCCATTAGCGGAAAAAAGCGCTGGGGACAATTTAAGACTCTTTTGTGGTACATATTTAACATGGAAAAAGCAGACCTCTACATAGCCAATTTTTTTCCAACATTTTATCCGATTTTCATAAGAAATATCCTGAAAAGTGAAAAGTTTGTGTATTTTATACAGGATATAGAATACAAGTTTGTAAAATTTCCTCTTAACATATTTGCCCTTTTCACCTATATTTTGCCTTCCAAAAAGATAGCCCTTTCCCATTTTATCAAGCAAATGATAGGAGATTTGGATACAGAAGTTGCTCTTCCAGGTGTTAGCAATATTTTCCTGAAAATGCAGCCAAGAGAACGTGATTTTAACAAAAATTCGCTCATTATAGGGCATATTATAAGGAAAGAACGTCTTAAAAATTCCAGGTTATTCCTGAAAGCATTACCTGGACTTATAAAAAGAGGATACAGGATACTTGTTGTTGCAGACAAGAATACCATTAAAACACTTAAAGACCAATATCCTGATAACTTGAGTGGCATAGTATACACTGATTCACAAACTCTTTGCACAGAGTTCTATGATAAGATTGATATTTTTGTTCATACTTCTATAGTGGAAGGCTTTGGACTTCCTCCACTTGAAGCAATGGCTCGTGGTTGCGTCGTCTTACTTACAGACTCTGGAGGCGTTAGAGAATACGCAGAAGATAAAATCAACACTCTATTTATAGACAAGGCACAGTTCGAAGATATACTAAAAAATATAGAAATTCTTAATAATAACAGGCCATTAATGCAACAGATATCAAAAAACGCACGGGATACAGCCTTAAGATTTCCGATGTCAAACTTAGGAATAAGTTTTGAAAAAGCCTTACACAAGCTTAAACTCACCCTTTGAAATCCATTCAATAAGCCTTACCTTATAAACTATGAGCGCTCAGGGAGAACTAAAAAGACACCTTGGATTTAAAGAGATATTTGCCATAGCCGCAGGAGCAATGATAAGTTCAGGTCTATTCGTACTTCCAGCTATCATTTACAAAGATATCGGTAAATATACAGCACTTGCTTATATCCTTGCAACAGTTTTCATGATTCCAACCTTGCTTGTTAAAATGGAACTTGTTACTGCTATGCCTAAAGCTGGCGGTGATTATTTTTACATAGAAAGGGGTCTTGGAGGTATCATTGGAATACTCGGGGGGCTCGCCAACTGGTTTACTTTAAGTCTAAAGAGTGCCTTTGCTCTAATTGGTATTGGTGGATTTTTAGAGTTATTTGTCCATGATTTCACTTACAATGAAATAAAAATCGTTGCACTCGTATCCCTTGGAATTATATTTTTATTAAACATCTTAAGTGTGAAAATAGCTGCAAAGATTGAGATCATTCTCGTATATATACTACTCTCCATACTATTCCTATACGTTATAACAGGCGCCACACACATACATACAGAATATTTTAAAGAAGCTTTACATATTGGTTTAAAGGACCTCCTTAAAGCTGGTGGAATGGTTTTCATATCATTTGGTGGCTTAACGCAGGTAGCAAGTATAGCAGAGGAAGCCAAAAGACCAGCATATACAGTTCCTCGGGGAATGATATTTTCTTTTGTAATAGTGAGTATTTTATATTTTCTTGCAGTTCTCATAACTATAGGATTACTCTCTCCATCAGAATTTAAAGCTACACTTGAACCTTTATCTCACGGAGGAGAAAAAATAGCAGGAAAATTTGGGCTTTTTGTGGTATCCATAGCAGCTATGACAGCTTTTGTTACAACCGCTAATGCGGGAATTCTCGCAGCCTCAAGAACACCCCTTGCCATGGCAAAAGATGGACTTCTGCCTCCTGTATTCGCCAGATTACATCCGAAGTTTGATACACCCTTTATTTCTCTCATTATAACAGGCACATTTATGGCAGTTTCCATTCTGTTTTTTAACCTTAAAGAACTTGTAAAAACTGCATCTACCGTAATGCTCGTTTTGTTTATAACGGTTCATATATCCTACATGGTGATAAGAGGAAGTAATCTCAAAAACTACAGTCCAGTATTCAAAGCCCCTTTATTTCCGTGGCTATCTATTGGGGCAATATTACTGTACGGATTTCTTATATTTGAGCTGGGTACTGATATGGAACTATTTGTGCTCGTTTTTGCCACAATTGCTATTATTCTGTACTTTCTGTACTCAAGGAAAAATATAAGAAAACGTTCTGTGCTTATTCATCTTATCGAGAAAATCATAAACAGAGAGATAGTATCCTCCCATATAGAGGATGAACTAAAGGAAATAGTACGAGAAAGAGATAAAGCCACTCTCGATAGATTTGACGTAATTATAAAAAAGAGTCCAGTCATTGATATTAACAAAACACTAACTCAGGATGAATTTTTTAAGATAGCCGCAAGGCAAATATCAACAACTCTCAATGTGGATGAGAACATGGTATATAAAGAATTATGTAAGCGAGAAGAGGAAGCATCTACAGTTATAGTGCCCCAGATAGCTATTCCACATCTAATTATAGAAGGGAATAAATTATTCACCATAATTCCGTTTAGAGCTATAAATGGGATTCGTTTCAATAATGGTAGTATTGTGAAAGCAGGATTCATACTCGCAGGGACCAGAGATGAAAGGAACTTTCATCTTACTGCACTTATGGCCATAGCTGAGATTGTAGGAGACAAAAACTTCCTTAAGAAGATTCTTCGAGCTAAAACAGAAGACGAAATAAAAAGAATAATAATGAAAAGCCGTAAAAGAAGAATAATATAGAGGGCAGGTTTTAGCCTGCCCTCTCTGGGTTTACTGATTCATTTTCGATACAGCATCCATCGCTGCGTTTACAATAGGATAAATAGTTGGTGCAGGTGTAAGCCAGGGATGAGTTGCCATCTGGAGCGTCTCAAGTTCAACTGCAAGCGCCCTTTTCTGAATAGCCAGTGAAATAATGTTTATAATTTCTCCTGCGCTTTCACCACCTGCCACCTGACCACCAAGTAATATTCCTGAGTACCTGGAAAATATCAGCTTCACCGTAACATTATGAGCACCCGGAATACTTCCAGGGTGTCTGTCCACTCCCTTTGCCATTCCTACTACAATATCGTATCCCTCCTGACGGGCACGTTTTTCAGTCAGACCAGCAGCGGCAAGAGTCAGACCATCTATATACGTGGAGAAGTTGGCAATTGTACCCTTGTTTTCCCTTACAACTTTAAGTGCATAGAGATTTGCCCCTGCAATCCTGGCTTCAGCTGTAGCAGTAGAAGCAAGCATAACCGGAGTATGTCTTCTCGTGAAGAAACATCTCTTTTCTGCACAATCACCAACAGCAAAAATATTTGGATCCGATGTTCTCATATATTCATCAACCCATATACCCCCTCCCCTACCAATCCACAATCCAGCCTCTTCAGCAAGATGAGTATTGGGTCTCGCACCTACGGATAGAATAACAAGATCTGCATCAAGCACTTCACCAGTAGACAATTTAACGCCTTCTACAGTATCTGCTCCAGTAAATTCCACCACCTTGGTATTTGCATAAATTTTAACTCCCTTTTCCTTTAACCTTTCCTCAGCAAGAGTACAAAACTCATTGTCAAATGCCTGACAGAGAATATGTGGAAGAACCTCCACAATGGATACATTTAATCCATCTATTTTTGAGAATTCATCTGCAAACTCGGCACCTATGAAACCACCACCAACTATCACAATATTTTTGGCTTTGTATACTTCCTCCCGCAGCATTCTTAGATATTCAAGGTCCTTCTTTATAGTGTAAATTCCCTTTTTATCCACCCCTGGAATAGGAAGTACTACCGGTAGAGAACCAGTAGCAAGTATTAACTTCTCATATTTTTCATGCTCACCGTTATCAAGTATCACTTCTTTAATATTTCTATCTACCTTTACCACTTTAGCAATTATCTTCTCAATTTTATTTGCCTCAAGGGGTTTATCCGGTAAAATATCTTTGTCTACAGAATCAAGCGTTTTAAACACATAGGGAATTCCACATGGTATCACGCCCTTTTCCACGTCCCTAATCAGCACAATACTTTTGTCCGGGTAGTATTTTCTTGCTGTTACTGCACTAATCAGAGCAGCCGGTCCTCCTCCTACAACTACTACATCATATGCCCTGCTCATTCTTAACCTCCTTTTTGTAGTACATTTAACATATGTATGTATGCTCGCATAGTCAAGAGAACAATTTTTATTATCATTTTAAACAATTTCGAGCGTTAGCATCCCCTGCATAGTTTAAAACGAAATCCTGAAAGTTTGCATCTTCCATTGCACATCAGTATAATACTTTAATATGGAACAGTATTTGTATGAAAGGGTTCTGCGTGCCTTCTATGAAAACAATGTCAAGTATTTGATAGTAGGAGGAATTGCTCTTAATCTCCATGGAGTACCACGAGCCACTTTTGACCTTGATATTGTAATTGCGTGGGATGAGGAAAATGTCAAAAAGATAGAGAACGTGCTTAGAAAACTGAACTTTAAACCCCTTGTGCCTCTCGATTTGAAAGAACTAATTGATTCTAACAAAAGGGAAAACATAGCAAAAAAGAAACATATGTTTGCCATGAATTTCTATAACACAGAAGACCCACTTGAAGAGATCGATATATTGATAAGATTTCCTGATAATATAGACGAACTTATAAAAAGACGCAAAACCATAAAGATAGATGATTTTGAAATCTACCTCATATCCCTTGACGATCTAATAAAACTTAAAAGACGATCAAAAAGGCATAAAGACAAAGAAGATATGAAAAATCTTATGCTCGTTAAACAGATTAAAAAGGAAAAGAGGAATGAAAATTGAGGAAAGACGTATCAGAGCTTACATGAAATTAACAGCGAGGGATAAATTACGTCATCTCCTTGAATATAAAATCTTTGTCAAAAAGGCCACTATGAAGGAAGAAAAGCAAATATTAATCGAATTAAAGCACAGAACAGATTATCCTCACTCCGATCGCCCTCCTTCCATTACAAGTTCAGAGTAATCAGCAATGTTTAATCTCCTCGGGGTACCCTGAATTGTGGCATTCATCCCGATAAGAGACCCATCAAGAATAAAGTTTTCAATATAAGCACCTTCGTTAACAATGGTGTTTCTTAAAATCGCATTTTCAATTACTGCGTTGTCATTTATTGTAACATAAGGACCCACAATAGCGTACTCTATGCTGACATTCTTGCCTATGTACACAGGTGGGATTATAAGTGCTGTGGGGAAATCATAAGTACGAACTTCTTTTGAGAGTAAAATTCTATTTGTTTCAAGAAGAGCGTCTATTTTACCACAATCATACCATCCATCTATGAAGAGTGGTTCGGGTCTCCAGCCCCCCTCAAGCAGTTTTCCAAGAGCATCCGTCAACTGGTATTCTCCTCTCGTGCGAATGTCCTGCCTTATAATAGTTTCAAGGGCTTCTTTTAGTTTCTCAGCCTCTGTGATGTAATACAATCCCACAAGGACAAACCTGCTTTTTGGATGTTCTGGTTTCTCCTCAAGTTCATAGATTTTCCCTTCTCTGTCCAGTACTGCCACCCCAAACCTTCTTGGGTCTTTAACCTCTTTTACGCCAAGAAAATCTCTTTTTTCCTTTATATGCTCTTCTATATCTGCTTCCACTATAGTATCACCGAGTATAATAAGCACATCGCCATAAAGCCATCTTTCCGCAGTATAAATAGCATGCCCAAGACCAAGAGGTTCTTCCTGAACCACGGCATGTGTTTCTTTTCCAGAATATTCTTCTACAAAGCGTTTAATTCTTTCGCCATCTGGATTTATGATAAGGACGATATCCTCCACATATTCCATGGGTAGTCCATCAAGAATATGGGCTATTATTGGCTTTCCGGCTACATTTAAAAGCGGCTTGGGATGCAGAAGAGTATGGGGACGTAATCTCGTACCTCTACCTGCGACTGGTATTATAAGCCTCATTGTGAGAGTCTCCTTTTGAGTTCACTGATTCTCTTTATTTCCACTGCATCCTCTTTGTAATAATCAGCAAGATAAACACTGACATAATCTCCAACGTAAATGAGATAAAACATCCTCTCAAGAACTGATTCACCCTCTGCCCGCAGAGTGAGACTACCCGAAATAGAGTCTCTTGTAAGGTCATCAGTAAAAGTATATCTCAGTTTTATTCTCTCGTGCAGATCTCCATCGTCAAGATACACTGCAAAGAATTGTTTTACAAGGGATTCAGGATGTAGAAGCCCGGCTATTTCATTGTGATTCATTTCACTAAATTCACTTGAGTGAGCAAAAGCCTTGGCATTCTCGTTAATCTGGGCTCTCCACCTCTCTGCGAGAGGACGCATTGACGCCTGTGCATAAATAAGAGGTATTCTCCTGTAAAACTTATCCGCTATCTTCCTTGCCACATTTTCATCTGATTCAAGTTCTTTTTGCAAAGACAAAAGCAAACGCGCCGTTTTTTTCATCTCATCAAGAAGAGATTTATCCAGTATTCCATTATCCACAAGAAGTTTTAAACTCAAAGTAAAAAGATATCCAAGTGCAGCTCTTGGAGGATAACCTTCTGGCACCTTTATTACAGGAAATCCATCTTTATTTGCCAGCTCTGTGAGTTTTCCACCACTTGTTATACATACAATAAAGGCTCCTTTATTTTTTGCATCCTCGTATGAAGAAAGGGTTTCCTCCGTATTGCCTGAATAGCTGGTTACTATCGCAAGGGTATTTTTGTTTACAAATCCCGGTACGCTGTAATCTCTTATGACCTGCGAAAAATACCCTGTTTTTTCCAGAAGTACTTTTGATATTAAATCACCGGCTATGGCAGACCCACCCATACCAGCGAATATAATGGTTTCCGGCTTTATTCCTATCTTTACCTCTTCATATTCCAGTGCCCTTTCAATATGGTGGGGCATTTCCCTGATATAATCAATCATTTTCATCAAAAACCTCCCTTTTTATCAACCTTGCTGTATTTTTATATGCGGACCCCTTAAGAACCCTCTTTAAATTACTGAGTTCTGCTTTAATTTTTGACCTTTCATTCTCATTGTAAAGGTACTCTTCTATTATACGGGCAACTTTCTCATAAGGTATGTGCTGAATGAACTCCTTTACAATTTCTTTTCCAGCAACTATATTGGCAAGGCTTAAAAATTCTACCCGTTTCACCATACTTCCTATAATGTAGGATAATGCAGAAAGTTCGTATAAAACAACAAAGGGTTTTTCATAAAGAGCCGCTTCCAGTGTGGCAGTTCCAGATGCAATTAAAAGTGCATCCGAGCAACTCATAACTTCTCTACCCCTCCCTTTTACAACAGTGAGGTCCCCCTCTACGTGAATACTCATACCCTGTGGAACAATTGAAAGAATAAAATGAATATCCCCGTGTCTTTTATTGAGTATCTCCTTTATCTTCATTATTTTAGGTAAAATCCTCTTTACTTCACCGGGACGGGACCCCGGGAGCAGCCCGACCACTTTCTTATTCTCAGGTATATGGAGTTTACATTCTTCCATATTATCTAAAACAGTATCAAAAACAGGATTGCCCACGTATTCCGCCTTTATAGAAAATCTTTTAAAAAATTCTACCTCAAAGGGATAAATAACAAAAACTCTGTTAAAGTATCTCTTTATGAGCTTTGCTCTAAAACTCCACCATCCCCAGACCTGTGGGGCTATAAAATAAAAGTTTTTTATTCCCAGATTCTTCATGTGTTTTGCAAGATAAATATTGTATCCTGGATAATCCACAAAAATAGCAAATTTAGTGTCTGTATTTGTGGCTTTTCTTAAGATGGAGGCGGTTAGATTCCAGAATTCAGGTAATTTCTGGATAACCCCATCAATTCCAACAATTCCAAGGTCTTTCATATTTCTTATAAGTTCTACACCCTCCCTTTTCATCTCATCCCCACCAATTCCCCAGAACCGCACGTCAGGTAAAATAGATTTTAGTTCTCGCACGAGACCTGCAGCATGATGGTCCCCGGAAACTTCACCTGCTGAAATAAATATGTCCATAAAACTCAGATAATCTTACCAGTATTCAAGTATTCTATCCACTGAGAATGAACGGAAGTCCTCTCTTGTATGGCAATAAGCATCAATTTTCCTTCCACGAAAAGCAAGAGGCTCTATAACTCTTATCATTTTTCCGTTATACGGAGAATTATACTTTATTGTGACCTCCCCTTTTTCGAACGCTATCCTGAATATTTCCGCAACTTTTGGCATTATATTGCAGTGATAATACCTTGATGCCAGAAACTCCTCAATCGTTACAATACCAAAACCCTTCAATTTATCCATAATTTTAAGCCAGATTTTCATAGCCAGTAAAGCATCCGGCAGTGCTCTATGCGAAGTTCCAACTTCAATGTCAAGTTTTCTTGCAAGTTTTGTAAGTCCGACGCTTTTCGGTATCCCATCGAAAACATATCTTGCAATAGCCTGAACATCTAAAAATGGATTAAAAATGGGGTCTTTCCCGGCGATTCTCAATTCTTTATTGAGCATACTGAAATCAAGCGAGAGATAACTAAAACCTATGATTATGCTATCCTTCAAAAAATTGGATATTTCATCGGCTAACTCATGAAACTGTGGAGCATTTTTCAATGTCCCATTGGTAATACCGTGAACGGAAAAAGAATGCTGTGTGACAGGTATATCTACTTTAAAGAGAGAATGAAACTTCTCCCTCCTGTGATTTTTCCTCCATTTCACAAGTCCTATCTCAATAACCCTGTCTTTAACGAAATCAATTCCGGTAGTTTCAATATCCAGTGAAACGTAAGTCTTATCCTCGAGATTTCCACTAATTCCCCTCCATAGAATCATCACTTCCTTCTAACTCCTTTAACCTTGACCTAATCTCAAGGGCATTTAGAGTATCACCACCATCAAGTAAATCTTCACTTGCCTCTTTAAGAACGATTATTTTGAGTGAATCAGGAACTCTGTTAGTAAAAACAACCGAGTAAAAGGAATCCATACCTTCTGTTTTCAATTTAAGGGATGACAATTTCATAAATGCTGCACTGCCAGTTGAATCAAAAGGAGGAAAAGCCTCCTTCAACACAAGTTCCTCTTCCTGAGACCGCCCCATTGTTTCGTACGCCCTTGCAAACAGCAATAGGGCATTTCTCCTATGCTCATTACTTACTCCCTCAAGAACATCGATTGCACGCGCTCCATCAGATAATTCTATAAGTTTTTTTGCAAGTATTAGTCTTTCTGCGTCATAGCCACTATTTTTTACAGAGTCTATCAATCTATTAAGTAAAAGCGTGTCATCAAGATTTTCTACAAATTTTTTAAATCGGTCTATGTATATAGAGTCAGGAGCGACATGTCTGAGCATAAAAAGCATAGAAAACGCACTGTCTATTTTATTCTCGGTCATGAAGTATGTAAATACTTCATCAAGTAAAGACGTCACGAGATGGTTCTTTGGGTACTTCCTTGTAAAAGCAAGGTTAAGTTCAACAGGATTTCTATATTTCCCTGTTTGCAGCAAACAATACTCATACAAATATTGAGCAGAATCTATATCCCATCCCTCAAAACCAAGATGCACGAGTCGATTGAAATATGTCCCAGCACTATCCCATTCTCCGCGTTTCAAAAGCAACTTGGCAAGATTATAGTAAACTCTTCTTTTCAAAGAACGTTCCACCGGGTAAGAGGTAATATAACCAAGTAGTTTCATAGCATGGTTTTCAGATTTCAATCTTAGCAACACTCTGGCAGTCAGGTAAAGCCCCCAGAAATAATATGCAGACGTATCATGAAGCCTCAAGAGATT
>JALVYB010000033.1 GCA_027038175.1 Caldifarciminota bacterium
TAAATGGTATCTCCGGATATATTTTATACACCGTCCACTCGGATGTTGATTCCATTAAAAATGGACTCTCATGCTCATACTTTCCTCCTCCAAAATACTGGATATAATGACTGTATTCGTGAACCGCCACATCCTTCAATATGTACTTCCCAAATCGTCGAACTGTTTTTGCCCTTAAATCAGAACTTATTCCTATGAATGCCCGCATCTTACCATTAGCATCTCTAAAGGGTACAACAACACCTGTAACATTCCCCTCTCCTACTCCCAACTTATATAAACTGTCTATATATACGGGTATTACCTCTTCAGGGTCTATATGTCCACCTATTAAACTCTCAACTGTGTCTTTTTTCTCCTCAAATGTGTTCCCTATCTCCATAGCATAACTCGTATCTACATAATCCATGTAATACACTATAAAATGCTCCGTCCTGTATCTCCTCTCATATAAACTGTCCGGTGGTGGGTCCTTCGCCATTAACATGCCTCCTCGCCACTCCCAGCCATGCTTCTCTATAAACTCTTTTATACTGTCACTTATCCCTCCATATTTCTCTTCCAGTAACCTTAACGCTGAGCTGATTATATCTAAGTGTAGATCTCCACATATAGGTTCCGGATTCTCTCCTACAAGGTACTCTCTCCTTATTGGATTCTGATAAATAGCGTCATCTATTATAACTTTAACGCTTTCCTTTTCTACACTGTCTATCATCCATTTTATTCTGTCCCATTCAAATTCTATCTCAAGCATACGGTAAACGTGTTCCTCTATACCGTCCTTCATGCCCTTCGTAACTTTACCGCTCCTCTTCCTCTCTGCGTCAATTAATTGTATCATTTGCCAGTTTGCTATTATGCCATTACGACTGAGAATCAACGTGCCCATGTCTGCACTCCCAATAGCTCTGGTGATAAATATACCCAATATTATTGCATAAACCTTTATCCTCATATCACTACCTCCATACTCATAAAAATTATAACTCTACCCTATGTCTGTGTCAAATAATTATCTATTTCTTTATAAGTTTATTTTTGTTTCCCACCTTCACCCTTACCTTCACCTCATTGGGAATATGGTTACTTATACGCTCTATTACTACCGCAGGGTCATAGGCTTTTATACTCACCTCATATTCACCTTCTCTGGTGGTCCTGGGTATCACATATTTTATCTTTACCTTCCTCGGATTGTTACTCTCTTTCTCATATATTGCTCCTCCTCCCATGGAACTGAAATCTGCTTCAACCAATCGCCCTCCTCCACGGAATACACTGTCACTTATTTCTACTTCCATCTTTATGGTGTCTCCTGGATGGTATAAGGATTTGTTCAGGGTGTAAGTTTTTATTACGGGAACTATTGATATACGATAACCAAAGTTTAGTATATTATCGTCAGTTAAATCTACATTATTGATTCCCAACATTGTCTCCCAAGGATATACTCTTAACCGCACTTCCGTAGAATCATCGGATATATCATCAACGTAAATCGTATCCCTACCACCCCATATCTTCTTTACTATGCATATCCTCTTATCTGTGAAAGAACCTCTCTTCTTTAACATTCTCATCTTAATTTTCACATATGCATATGTAGAATCCCATAAATTGGGTTCATTATAAGACAAGGATAAATAATATGTGCCTAATGGGAATACTAATCTCCAATTAGACTCCGATTCTAATATTACATTTAGGTAACCTACAGAAAGAGGAACAGGTTCTGCTGAAACATTTGGCATTACATAAGGATTTATACCCCTATAATCCTTAAAATAATTGGCTATCATGAAGTTTTGATATACTCGCTTGAAACTCTCTGCACCACCAAGCGTGCTCACCATGGCATTGAAATCATTTACCCCATTCTGGGCCCAGCACTTCCTCCAGATTTCCTTTATTGCTCCTATCCCGTAATGCTGCTCTATATATGCAAGTAATATCCATAAGGAATAATAGTACAAATATAACTTATTACCCGGCTTCCTTAAACTTAATTCAGGAGCCATTAAAACCGATGGCCATGACCGCAGTTTTTCGTAAATAAATGGTATCTCCGGATATATTTTATACACCGTCCACTCGGATGTTGATTCCATTAAAAATGGACTCTCATGCTCATACTTTCCTCCTCCAAAATACTGGATATAATGACTGTATTCGTGAACCGCCACATCCTTCAATATGTACTTCCCAAATCGTCGAACTGTTTTTGCCCTTAAATCAGAACTTATTCCTATGAATGCCCGCATCTTACCATTAGCATCTCTATACGGTACAACAACACCTGTAACATTCCCCTCTCCTACTCCCAACTTATATAAACTGTCTATATATACGGGTATTACCTCTTCAGGGTCTATATGCCCACCTATCAAACTCTCAACTGTCTCCTTCTTCTCCTCAAGTGTGTTCCCTATCTCCATAGCATAACTCGTATCTACATAATCCCTGTAATACACTATAAAATGCGCAGTCCTGTATCTCCTATCGTATATACTGTCTGGTGGAGGGTCCTTCGCCATTAACATGCCTCCTCGCCACTCCCAGCCATGCTTCTCTATAAATTCTTTTATACTGTCACTTATCCCTCCATACTTCTCCTCCAGTAACCTTAATGCTGAATTGAGTATATACAAATGTAAATCTCCACACACAGGTTCTGGATTCTCTCCTACAAGGTACTCTCTCCTTATTGGATTCTGATAAATAACGTCACATATAAAAACTTCAACGCTTTCCTTTTCTACACTGTCTATCATCCATTTTATCCTGTCCCATTCAAATTCTATCTCGAGCATACGGTAAACGTGCTCCTCTATACCGTCCTTCATGCCCTTCGTAACTTTACCGCTCCTCTTCCTCTCTGCATCTATCCCCTGTATGATAGACCAGTGAGCTATTATACCATCTGGAGTTATATACATACTCCCTATATAGGCATTACCAATAGCTCTGGCGATAAATATACCCAGTATTATTGCATAAATCTTCATCCTCATATCACTCCCTCACCTGCTCAACTTCTGTATTTATTATAAGATTGTGC
The DNA here is from genome assembly GCA_027038175.1 of Caldifarciminota bacterium. Classification (GTDB taxonomy): domain Bacteria; phylum Hydrothermota; class Hydrothermia; order UBA1063; family CAJXJZ01; genus CAJXJZ01. The sequence goes on from JALVYB010000033.1 coordinate 3,062, forward strand.
TCTGGTTATGTCAATGTCCTTCAAACGCAATAAAAATAATGGTGATAGGGTTCGTTACAAACCCATTCCCCCTCCTGCCCCTTAAAATTTAAAAAGTACTGCTATCTTATGATTATCTTTTTGGTCCTTCTTAAACTTCCTCCAAGTTTAACAAAATAGACGCCCTTCGGTAAACTGGATAATCTTAATTTACAAGTGCGATGAGATGGAATTATATGGCTTTCCACTCTTCTACCCAGTGCATCGTAAATGGTAAGGGTAATATTTTTGTCAGTTATGTTATTGACCGCAAGAAGTTCACGTGTAAAATCATAGGTCAGGACTCCAGAATGCACATTTTGATTTCTGTGTTCATTCATGCCAACGAGTTCTCTTGTAAAGTAAATGAAATGTCCCGCTACGAGAGGGTCAAAACCATCTCCATATGTGCCATTATATAACACAAGGAGAGCACTATCTTCAGTCTCGTTTTCTATTCCCACCGTTGCTGTATTTATGAAAACACCGGGAATATCCACAGGATAGATAAAAGCAAATGCGTCTTTTGTATCTGTATTTCCGTAATAGAGTATTAATTCAAAAGACACTGTGTCATTGTCATTGCTATACTGAAGAGCCCTTGACCATTCAATTATCATTCTATTATGCCCAAAATCGTATTTGTAATAAATTCCATCATTTCCTCCATAGTCTGTAAATCTCAGGTCATCCCATAAAACCGCAAGCATGGATGATATTCCATCATTGTGAGGCAATTCATAGTTGAGAAATGCAGAAGTTCCCGGGTCATCACCAAAGGATGCCCATCCATTGGTTGACACCCAGATAGTGTTGTAGTTACTCTGCATATAGGAAAAACTCTCAGGAAGGGAGATTGAGCCGTATCCATCATCTCCGCTTCCAGACGATAAAGTCAAAAGAGTGCCGTCTCCACCATATGCTGGATTGAGTTCAACAAATGACACATCCGGTATTTCATATTGGTTATCACCGTTTTGTAAGGCATAATATCCCACCCCATGTGGGACGCCACCACCAGATGGCGCAACTGTCAGGGTATCAGTAAATGTAATGCTGTCCGAATTGTAATATATTTTTGTGATGAGATAGAAACTGGCATTCTCAGGAGCACCCTGAGCAAGGTCAAGGTTAAAATGGAATGTAGTGTCAGTACTTTCCTCTATTGTGGTAACAGTATCACGGGTGTTATGAAATGTTATGTAAGAGCATACGCCACTTCCTCCGTCAGAACAGGAAATTTCTGCCATAACGTTATATCCGGGTCCTCCTGCGTTGTGTATAGAAACAGCGTAGTCAACGCCATTATCTCCACCTGCATCAGGGCTGCTATCTTCACCATCGTTCCAGAAAAATCCATTTAAACTGAAATTAGGTGGTGTTGTGGGAACGGGAACAAACCTTATGGCTCTCATGGGTCCAAGTGCATAAGTACTTGGTGAGAGTCTCCCTTTGTAAACAAGATTATACCCTATATCTCCATCCGCATTTTGATAGCCAACTGTGGCTTCAGAAAGGCGCTCGGTGGGACCCAGTAAGTACTGGATGAGCAATTCGTCATCCTGGGGGTTACTCAGGTCATTATATCTCAAAATAATCTCAAAACTTGTTGTGTCAGAATCATAGGTCGAGGATATGCCACTGTACTCAATAACCACTTCAGAGTCAGAGACATGGGTATATATTCCATGTGGAGAGCCGTAAGTACCGTCAAAATCCATCATTGTCCACAGGGCTGCGAACATTGGATATGGCAGATTTGTGGGAAATCCAATAAAGTTATCGTCATAATATGCATTTCGCATGCCAAACATTATGTAACCGTGCTGTGAAACTGTAATTGTATCGTAAAGAACTCCTGCGTATCTAAAGGGATGCGGAAGATAAAGGAAATTGTAAGAACTGTCATTCCCCTGGATAAGAGGCAGAAGGGTGCCATCTCCGCCTGCATTGGGATTTATTTCTCTCCATGCAAATTGCGGTGCCTCTGAATAATGGTCGTCAGTATTGTCATAAAATGTGTAAAGGGGTGTGGTATCTATATATTGAGGCTTTAATACATACCTCTTTACAACCGAGTGTCTTGAATAAGAACCCTCATACACATCAAAGCCAATTTCAAAGGTATCCATGCCTGCATAGGGGGAAAGCACAATGTTTAACATCGCCTGGACTGTATCATAGGTGCTGAGTATGCCAAGGTTAATGGTATCCTGACCTGCATTTTGAATATTCTGGCATACAGTGCCTGAAATGTCGTTGCATACATAAACAAGTTTTATATCATCATATGACGTATCACCCACATTTACAAGGTTGTAAGTCAATTGCACAGGGGAAAACAGGGTACCATCCCCTTCTTCATTGGGTATCAAATCTCCACCATCGTTCCAGGTTGTAGATACAGGATGTAAAGATGTGTACCTTATGTATAGTTCCACATTGTCAATCCCTGCTGCACCGCCATTTCCTACACCATCAGTTTCTCTGAAAATCCATGCAAACTGCACTGCCTCTGTGTTATTCCTCGGAACGCTGAAATAATACCCTCCCACAGAATTTGGCGTAAAAGAGGTTTCCTCCTGCCATGCACTCCATGTCCCATTGGTCTTTATCCTATAAGCGAAAATGAGGATTATAGGAGGGTTTCCATAGTCAGAGTAAATACCATAGGCAAAATATAACCTTAAATCTGCAAGAGGGGCAAGGGTATCCACGTATATTATGGGCGAGTAAAGGGTATCGTCACCCGCAGGTGCAGAAGGTGAAGCGTCAGCATCATCAAAATAGGCGTAATTGGAAGCTGAAGGTTCCCAGTAGTTATTTAGCCCGGATGTCTGTCCTGTTGTCCACACCACTCCATCATTATTTCCATCTCCTGTGGTCCATCCAGACGGCATTCCACTTTCAAAGGACTCGTCCATTAGATATACGTCTGAGATAAGTGGAGATATTGCAATAAGAAGCAATACGCACAATTTAAATATTCTCATAACATCCTCCTTTTAGAAAAATTATAAAGTAAATAAAATACTTTTTCAAAAACTTCAACAAAACATTGAGGGATGGTTATTTCCAGGAATTAAGTAAATTATCCAGCAAGCTTATTACATATTCCGGGCCTATTGCTCTCATGCATTTGTTCTCATTACAGCCGTATTCAAAACCAAGATTAAGGCAGGGAGAACAGGAAAGGGGACTTTGAATGGAAATTGCGTTTTTATTTAAAGGTCCCCACCTTTTAATAGAAGTTGGCCCATGTAAAGCTATCATATTCAACCCAATTGCAGAGGCTATGTGCATAATACCTGTATTTACAGTTATAAGTAATATGCTTTCTGAAAGTCTTTTTATTACGTCTTTCAGGGAAAGTTCACCTGCTCCAACCTCAATGAGTTCTCCGTGTTGGCATTTTTTCTTTAACTCAATCGCCCTTTCTCTATCACTTTTTCCACCTGTTAAAAGCACCCTGTAGCCTCTTTCTGTTATATAATCAATTACTTTTATCCAGTATTCAAAAGGCCATTCCTTTAGATAACTCTTTACCCCACCTGGGAACATGTGAACTACTACCACCTTTTTCTTTTGAGAGAGTTCAACAGGCAACTCTGGCTGATTTTTCCCCGTAATACCAATTACTTCAAGAAGAGACCTGTAATTATCAATTTCATGGACATCACTTCTGTGGGGGATTGACACATCGTAAATAAAATGTCTATACTGTCCAGAGGTATTAAAACCGATTTTCATTCGAGCTTTTGCAGAGAAAGTTAAAAACGCCTCAAGCCTTGACCATTGACCAAAGTCTATGAAAACGTCAAAACGAAAATCTTTTATTCTTTTGACTGCTTTTGCGGGATTTTTTACAGGTAATTTAACAACTTTCACATTATAAAAATCGCCTATAATCTCTGCCATTTCAAAATTATTTTCACCACTGAATATGGTTATTTCCGAATCTTTTATCTCATCCTTTATGTCCCTGATAATCCCGGAAAGCAATACAGTATCACCAATACCAGCAGTCTTTAAAATCCCGATGGTTTTAATATCATCCTTTAAAAGCCTTTTCCCTCGCCTTTTGAGTTTTCCCAGTACGTACAGAAAGGGAATACCGGCGTATTTATCAAAAAATCTCAGGGTCTTGTTGCCTCTTTCACTCATAAACGTGCTTATTATATAATTTTGCGCGTGTCCCCCAAAGGGGCGGCACTCCCCTAAGGGAGTGCCTGTTTATTGTGTTAATGAGGGTCTATGCCTCCCTGGGAGGACGTATTTTTTCAAAATAGGAATACACCACAGGGATGATAAACAGCGTAAGTATCATGGAAGACAAAAGCCCTCCAATCATGGCAATTGCCATTGGCTGACGCATTTCAGCGCCATGGCCATGTGAAACGAGTGCCATGGGAAGCATGCCTATTATTGTGGTAAACCCTGATATAAGTACAGGCCTCAACCTGATAGTAGCACCATCCACAATAGCCTTAAAGTCATCAACTCCTCTTTCCCTCAACTGCTTAATAAGGGTTATCATCACTATGGCTTCATTTACTGCAACGCCCATTAATATCAAAACTCCAATAAGAGAGGGCACTGAGATAGTGGTGCCCGTGAGCCAGAAGAGTAATATTACACCTATAATTGCAAGAGGAAGAGAAAACATTACAATAAACGGGTCCTTGAATGATTCAAACTGAGCCGCCATGATCATATAAACAAGGAATATGGCTGCAATGACAGCAAATGTCATATCTTTAATCATGTCCTTTATCTGCTCCATTTCCCCGCCATAGTCAATTGAATAACCTTCAGGTAATTTATAATTTTTCAGTACTTTTTCAATATCGCCTGTAACTCTTCCCGTACTTCTACCCTTTGTGTCGGCATAAACATGAACCACACGTGATTGTTTCTCTCTTTCAATCCTTATAGGTCCTTTCACATATTCGTAAGAGGCTATGCTCCTTAAAGGGATATAGGTACCCATCGGGGTTTTGATGGGATAATCAAGTATTCGCTCAGGGTCATTATTTACATAGGCAGAATCAAGTTTAATAACGAGGTCATACTCTCTTCCTCCCTTCCTCATCTTACCTATTTTCTTACCTCCGATTGCCATATCCATTTCATTCTGTATCTGCAAGGGCACAAGCCCATACATGGCAGCGAGTTTTCTGTTTATTTTAAGTCTGAGTTCGGGCTTTGCTTCCTCCAGGCTAATTTCTGGATTGTAAACTCCTCGAATTGTGTCAATTTTCTTAAGCACATCCTCTGCTATTTTCTTAAGGAGTTTTAAATCATCTCCATATATTTTAACGTCAATGCTGCGCGAATTTGCACCCTGGAACATCATTTTGGACATATCCATGGCTTTAACCTTTGCTCCATAGTACATGGGAGCCCTGTCAAGTATTTCATTAATAACCTCGTAAGACCTTCTCTTCCTTTTTGATGGGTCTTTAAATACGAAGGACACAAAACCTGAGTTATCACCCCCACCTCCCATCATCATGGTAAATCCCTGAGCCTCTTCTCCCATTGAACCTACCTGATAAGAATAGTCTTTTATCTCAGGAAATTCCTTTCCTATCTCCGTTATCTTCTCCACATAGTTCTTTGTCTCTTCAAGACTTGTCCCTGGAGGAAGTTCCACTGTTATTATTCCGAAAGTCCTGTCCATATTGGGTAAGAACTCAATGCCTATTACTTTAACGAGCAGTAGAGAGAGTACGAAAAGAATAACCGTACTCCAGATTATTAGGCCTCTTTTTCTTAAAACAAATCTGTCAAGAACGTTTCTATACCATTCTCTAAAGTATTTGAACCAATGCTCTCTTTCACCCGTAAGTTCTTTTCCACGTTTGATTTTTAAAAGTTGTGCACTTATCATGGGCATAATCGTGACTGCCACGAACAATGAAGCAAGAAGAGTGGATGTAATCGCAATAGCAAGGGGTTTTGTCATCTTTCCCACAATTCCTCCAACATATATAAGGGGCAAAAATACAACAAGGTTTGTAAAGGTCGAGGCTGATATTGCAAGCCATACCTCTTCTGTGCCGTTTATTGCCGATGTTTCAGGGTCTTCCCCCTCCTCATGATGCCTGAAAATGTTTTCAATTACCACAATGGATGCATCAACCAGCATACCAACTCCAAGGGCGATTCCGCCGAGAGTCATCATATTCAGGGTGTATCCAGCAGCGTAAAGAACTATAAAGGTAATAATTACAGACATGGGAATGGCAAGAGCTATCGCAAGAGTAGGACGTAAATCAAGAAGGAAAAGAAAAATCATAAGTGCAGCAAGAATACCACCCACCACAGCATTATTTGTGGTCCTTCCGGTTGCAAGTTTAATAAATTTAGACTGGTCAAAACTTACATCAACTTTGAGGTCCGGATGTTCTGCCTTTAGCCTCTTCAGAACTTTCTTCACTCTCCTTGCCACATTCAATGTATTGGAACCTGACTGTTTATAAACTTCAAGTACCACCCCACCTTCTCCATCCCATGTGGTATAACCCTTTGGCTCCTCGATAGAGAATCTGACATCTGCGACATCCTTTAAATATACAGGCTTTCCCTGTTTCGTATATCCAACCACCTGATTTAGTAAGTCTTCCTTGCTCTTATACTCCCCTATTGTCCTGACAAGAAGCGTTTTCGAGCCTCTCTCAATTTTTCCAACAGGTAAATTGAAATTGTTAAGTCTCAACATATTGGCAACATCACTCACAGAGAGTCCATATCCTATGAGTTTGGGAAGGTCAACAAATACCCAGTACTTTTTCTCCCTTCCTCCAAAAATCTGAACCTGTGCGACACCGTCAACTCTCTCAAGTACGTTTTTAAAATCGTCTTTTAGAATATCCTTGAGTTCTGTATCAGAATATTTTTTACTCGTAACAGGCAATTCTATCACAGGCATCTGAGACATATCAAACTTAAATACTATGGGTTTTGAGGCATCCTCGGGCAAAAATCCCTCAATTAATCCAAGTTTATCTCTCACATCCTGAGCCGCAAAATCAAGATTTGTGCCCCATTCAAACTCAACGTTTACAAAGGAAACACCTTCCATGGAAAAAGAGGAAACCTTTTTTACTCTATTGACCGTGGATACTGCTTCCTCAACAGGCTTTGTTATAAGTTCCTCAATATCCTCAGGTGCCACATTGCTATAGTTTGTAATTATACTTACAGAGGGATACTCAATGTCAGGGAAGAAATCTATGCCGAGCTTGTTGAGAGAAATCGCACCGAGTGCGAGTAATATACCAACAAGCATGGTAATGGATACGGGATGCTTAACTGAAAATTTAATCATACCTCATGCCTCCATCATTTTACGATTTCCAGAGGTGCGTTATCATACAAACCAGCAGCACCTCTCGTAACCACAAGCATGCCTTCCTTAAGATTTCTTCCACTTATTTCCACTTTATCACCGCTCACTATTCCCACATTTACCTCTACCTTCTTTGCTTTCCCATTCTCATACGTAAAAATAAACTCCTTTCCATTACGCTTTACCAGGGCAGAAAGAGGCACAACATACGTATTTTCGGAACTCCCAGTGCTTATGCTCACGCTGACAACTTCTCCCGGAAGAATACCCCTATAACTGGTTACTTTAATTCTTATTTTGCCCATGCCTCCCATCGGGTCAACCCCGTAGGATACACTTTCAACCACTCCTTTACCTTTTTCTCCCCGTGCACCAAGAACACATGGACTGTTTTTCTTTACCATTTTTATAATATCGGACGATGCATCTACTTCGACATACATATTTTTGGAGTAGAATAGCGCCAGAGGTTTTGTCTGAGACACCATGTCGCCCTCATGAGCGTAAGTGATAGCGAGAATTCCATCAAATGGCGCCTTCACCACAAGGGGTTTTGTTTTTACTCCAGGGATATTCCTATCGACATACGCAACCGGCTCATCTTTCAGGAAGAAACTACCCTCCTTTTTAGTAAACTTCATAAGTTTACCCGGCATGGGGCTTATCACATATCCCATCTTCTCAGTAACAACCTTTCCGTAAACATGAACATAACTATAAACACTTCCCTTCTTCAGTCTCACAGCCTCCACTTTAAAGGGTTCTTTTTTACTTTTACCTTCTGCAAACAGCATACCCACCATTATAAACAACACAAAAGCCCTCTTCATTTTAAAAACCTCCTTTTTTACTACCTTTACTACTCTGTTTCTTTGCTTCCTCACTCATATTTCCAAAAGTCGCAGTTTGAGCGTTTTTCGTGCTCTCTGAAGAGCCTTCGATAAAATAACCTTTCAGGTATCTCAGGTATTCAAGTTGTTTCACCTTGAGATCTGCAAGAGATTGCAGCCTGTTCACAAGGGTAGAATGGTAATTTATAACAATGTTTGAAAAGTCAGTATATGAGAGGTAACCCTCCTCATACTGTTTTTTTGAAGCAGTATAAAGTTTTTCTGCAAGTTTCACATTTTCAAGAGCAATTTCGTATGCTTTTTTTGCAGAAATAAGTTCATTAAATTTTACTTCAAGATCTGCTTCTCTCTGTCTCTTTTTCATATCCCGCAAAATTTTCAATTGCTTTATTGTACTTTCAAGGCTTTTCGCCTGATTGAAGCTCTTAAGTCCATCAAACAGGGTCCATGAAACTCCCAGCGTAAGAGCCCATGAGCCCTTCCAGGTGTTTTCCATGCCAAAAGGTTTCTGATACGAGTAAGAAAAGGCTGTAAAAATAGACGGTAACGTTAGTCTTTCCACCACCTTTTTCTGATACTCAAGCCCTGAAATGGAATAATCCATGGCCTTTATGTCCATGTATTCTGAAGGTATTTTTTCGAAGACAGTATCCATAAGGGTAATTGAATCTGTAAGAACAAGTGGAGTGGAAGGGTCTATATTGAGCATCACCTTAAGCATTGATTTTATACTCTTAAGACCATTAAGAGCAGTTAAAACATTGTTCTTCTGACTCCTGTATGCCAGCTCTGCCTGTAAATACTCTATTTCTGTTGCTGTGCCGTTCTCATACTTGTCCTTTGCTATCTTATACACCTCACCAAGTTCAGAATCTATCTGCACCATTAGATTATAGTATGCCTTAGCCAGAATAGCCTGAGTGTATAATTCCCTCGTTATAATTCCAACATATCCCCGGGTAATAGAATCCTTTACCACTTCACTTTTTAGATTGTAATCAGCACTCTTGTATGAATAAAGAAGTTTACCAAAAGTAAATAAGGGCTGTTCTATAGAGAGACCAAGACTGTAATTGTCCTTTTGAGAGAATGGAATCTCCTCATAATGCCCCATGGGAATAAAAGCACCTGATGGAGTCATAACAAGACTGTCCATCATAAACATCTTCATCGTTTGCTGGAGCGAGAGGCGAGTATAGGTTCCTGAAATAGAAATCTGCGGCAAAAACGAAGAAAATTGAGATTTTTTCGTGTAATAAGATGAAAGGACACTCATTTTCTGGGCTAAAACCATAGGGCTCTGAGTTACTGCCATCCTGTACGCCTCATTTTCCGAAAGATATACTGTATCCTGCATCATTATAAGAAAAATAATCAACTTCACCATAAAAGTCCTCCTTTTTCTTTTAAAATCCCTGAGAAAATGACCTTCATTATGCTGTCTTTAAACGAAAGTAGCGACTTTTCTCTATCAAAATTAATTGCATAGAAAACCACTCGCGAAACTGTCCCTATAATACTCCCGACAATTACCGGTACCTCAACATCATCTCTTATAACACCCTCTCTAACTCCCTCTTCAACGAGTTTACCGAGATTTTCCTGAATCGTTCTATTGTTTTCCCTGATTTTTTTCCTTAGATTGTCTTTCTTTATGGATGGGGCTTCATACATAATGCTCAGGAAAAACTCTCTGTTCTCCTCCATGTACTTCAGGAAGCCCTCTATTACAGCATCCAGTTTACTAATAACATCGTCCTTTGAGCTGGCTACCTGCACAAGGCCTGAAACCACCTTGTTATATTCGCGCTCCATCAGTTTAGTAAAAAGGTCATCCTTTGATTTAAAATAAAGATATAGAGTACCCTTTGCCACTCCGGCAAGTTCGGCTATATCATCCATCCTGGTATTGTAAAAACCTTTCTCCTCTATAACCCTTTTCGCCACATCGAGAATCAGGTCTTCTTTGTTTTTCTCTTCCGCCATTTTCACCTCCTGACTGACTGTTCAGTCATAATTATAAGACGGCGGAAATGATTTGTCAAGTATTTTATCCTACCCGGCTAAAGTACAAATAGTTAATTGACCTTACCCACATGACGCCCTATAATAAAATAAACAAAACAAGGAGGTAAATATGCCAGAAGGAACACCTGAAAACACACCTCAGGGAAATCAGAATGTTCAGCCAGATCAGAGCAAGGCTCTGCTTGTACTTATATTGAACATCATTATTCCCGGTGTGGGAACAATAATTTACGGTGAAACTCAGAGGGGCGTGATACAACTTGTCCTCTATGTTGTGGGATGGATTCTTACATTCATACTTATTGGCTTCTTTATATCACTGGGTGCCTGGATATGGTCACTAATTGATGGTATAAACTACTACAAAATCCTGTCGGGTTCCGGAAAGTAAAAGGAGGAGGATATGAAAAGGATAGTCCTCTTACTCGTACTCTTTGGTCTTCTAAATGCAGGCCTAAAAGAAGATGTTGAAACCACGGCAGAGTCCTTTATTGGTGGTGCTGCATCTTTTATAAGCGGTGGGATTCTCACTACCGCAGGCGCTGAAGGCGGACTCCCTCATTTTGACGCAGGCCTCGGTCTAAACCTCACCGGGTTTAAGTTTACACATCCTCTAACAGGACAACAACTTACATTCCCGGGTGTTATGCCCCTTATGTATGCAGAGGTAGGGATATTTGATGGAATCTCATTAACTCCTCTTATTAACGGCGTTGGTGCAATTGACATAATGGGGAGAGTAATGCCAACAATGCCTACAAAAGACTATTTCAATCAGGATATTACTCCCTCCTACTGGGCAGGTGGAATAAAACTGCAAATTCTCAAGGACCAATTGGTTCCCCCAACACCTGCTATTTCAATATCCGTGATGTATCACTCTTTTGGCAACGTTGGTTTTAAATTTGATACCCTGTATACAGATTTCTCCCTCAACAATCTTTCCATCCATGCTGATGTATCCAAAAGTCTCCTCTTTTTCACACCTTATGCTGGTATTGGCTATGATTCCTATGAGTTAAAAGGTCAGTACTGGACAGATTCTGACCAGAATAAAAAGGATATTGCTTCCTTTAGTGGAAACCACATGAGATACTATGGAGGCCTGCAATTCAATATCCTGCTTATAAAAATAAACGTAGAAGGCGCCTATATGGACAAACCTAAAAAGACCGTTATATCTTTAGGCGTAAGGGCTGGAATTTAAAATCTAAAGGGGGCATTCGCCCCCTTTCTCTTTTCCCAAAATGCTCCGGAAATTAAAGCCCGTACAACTTTTGATATTTGGGTATATAATTTTTATTACACTTGGTACTTTTCTTCTCCTTTTACCACTTTCACACAGGGGGAACCTGAGTTTTACTGATGCTTTCTTTACCTCAACTTCTGCTGTATGCGTTACCGGTCTAATTGTGAAAGACACTGCCAACTTTTTCACCCCATTCGGTAAACTTGTAATACTATTTTTGCTTCAGATAGGTGGCATTGGATATATGACTGTTGCAACGCTGCTTCTCTTCATTATCAGGGGGAAAATGTCTCTGAAATTCCGTATAACAGCCGTTCAATCTTTCCCTGAATTAACATTCTCTTCCATGAAGTCCTTCTTCACAACCATTATACTTATCACAGTTATCCTTGAACTTGTTGGCACATTGTTCCTGTTTATAGGGTTTCACAGGTTTTATCCTTCAGATAAGGCCTTATTCTATTCTTTATTCAACTCTGTCTCTGCATTCTGCAATGCTGGTTTTTCTACCTTTGCAGAGAGTCTCACAAATTTCAGGGAGAGCGCACTTATTGTCCTGACAGTGGCATTTCTTATAATAGCAGGAGGTATAGGGTTTTATGTTTACATTGATGTGTTTTACAGGTACATTAAAAGGACAAAGAATAGACTCTCGTTACACACAAAAAGTGTTCTCTTTGTTACAGCCATTCTCCTATTAAGCGGAACCATTTTGTTTTTCATCTTTGACTACAAGAACGCACTGGCAAATCTTTCACTTGGTTCCAAAATACTTCAGGCATTTTTTCAGTCAGTTACCACAAGAACAGCCGGATTTAATACAATTGACCAGGCAAAACTCTCTCCGTTTGGGGCACTATATACCATGTTTCTTATGTTCGTTGGGGGCTCTCCTGGTGGTACTGCCGGTGGAATAAAAACCACAACTATCCTTGCAGTCATTTTGTGGCAATTATCTTATATACGGGGCAAGACAAATACCACTCTTTACAAATACAAAATACCTGAAAGACAGATTAAGAAGGCATTCTCTGTCTTTGTATTGAGCGGATTTACAGTCCTTCTTGCCACACTGATAATAAGCATAAGTGAATCTGCAGGGATAAAAATTCATGGACTTGTTCCATACCTTTTTGAAATTTTCTCTGCCTTTGGTACAGTGGGGTTGTCCTTTGGCTCATTTAAAACGCCATTTGTTAGTTTATCGCATGATTTTACCATTCTTGGCAAATGGATTATCATTTTAACCATGCTAACAGGTAAAGTAGGGGTATTGTCGCTTGCTTTTTCAATGATAGAGGGCAAAAAGGAACAGATAAATTACCCTGAAGGACATTACGTGGTAGGATAAAAATATGCAATTCTGTGTTATTGGACTTGGAAGATTCGGACAGGCTCTGGCAGTGGCACTTGCCAAAAAAGGGCACGAGGTGCTCGCTATTGACAGGGACGAACAGAGGGTTCAGGAAATAGAAGATAAGGTTTCACAAACATTCATTTTAGATTCCACCAATGAGAAAGCCATGAAGTCCCTTGGATTATCCGAATTTGATTGGGTCATAATAGCCATGAGTTCTGACCTTGAAGCATCCATTCTAACAACAATGATTGTGAAGGATGCAGGTGCTAAAAGAGTATGCGCAAAGGCAGCCACTTCACTGCATGCTAAAATACTCGGGAAACTTGGGATTGACAAAGTGGTGTTCCCTGAACATGAGATGGGCGTAAGACTGGCTGAAATATTGTCTTCCCCATCAATCTTCCAATTTCTTGAACTCGCAGAGGATTATTCAATTGCTGAGATTGCTGCTCCTAAAGAATTCTGGGATAAAACAATACGTGAGACGGATGCGAGGAAAAAGTATGGCATAAATATAATAGCCATAAAAAGAAAGATACCATTTACGGAAAAAGATGGCACCATTGATTATAAAGAGGAATTAAAAATGGCCCCGGAACCATCTGAAAAAATATTACAGGGTGATATACTTGTAGTTCTGGGCCACACCAAAAACATAACAAAGATAGAAAAGGCAACGCGATGAAAAAGGAAGAAATAAACCATCTTATTGAAGAGGCGAAATTTTATATTTTAAATAACAGATTTGAAGAAGCGGAAAAATACCTTAAGAAAATCTTGAAAGACAATCCTGAAAATCCCGATGCCCTTTTTTATATGGGATTGCTTAATGAAATGTTAAACCGTTTTACAGAGGCACGCGAGTATTACGAGAAGGTATTGTCAGTGAGTCCTGGTTATCATTCTGCTGAGGAACACCTTGCCAGATTGCAGGGAAAATAGGAGGTTTTTAAAATGGGTCTTGGTTTAAAAAAACCGTACGAAGATCTGTATCCATTTAAGGTGAGGTACATCACAAACCCCACTCAGGCAAAGCTGCGAGAACTCGCCCTGAGACATACTCCTGCGACACTTATGTCAAAGAAATATGGGAATATAGATAAAATTGCAAGAAATAAAGCACGAATGGCAAAGTATACTTATATAGTCGACGACGAACGTAATGCACACCTGTACTCTCACAATGTTATATCCCCGGAGAAAGCGAAGAAACTTATAGAAAAGGCGCATAAATATATTGAAGAGGCAGGAACTTTAATAGAACTTCAGGGTTATTATGGGCTTGATCCACGATATGCCGTGGGAATTCAGATGTTCTACGATATAGAGGCTGCCAACGTTGCAGGTATGCAACAGATACTTGCGTTCCCACGTGAAATGGTTGAGAGTGAAGAAGAACTCAAAAAACCATTTAAACCACTATTCAGACTGGTATATTTACCTGGACTTAAAGTCCCTGAGATGCCAGGGGAACAGGCTATAATTGTTGACCTTGAATCCTATACCACCTACGTCCTGAGGGCCGATTACTTTGGAGAGAGTAAAAAAGGTATTTTAAGGATGCTATGCGATTACGCATACAAAAAAGGTGGTCTTGTCTTGCATGCAGGTGCAAAGGCTGTAAAAGTAGGAGACAGAGAATACACCCTCGCAGTGCTCGGTTTGTCCGGGACAGGAAAAACCACAACAACCTTCTCCAAACAGGGGGATGTAACAAAGCCCCTTCAGGATGATATGGTTGTACTGTGGCCCGACGGAAACATGTCCATTACAGAAAATGGTTGTTTTGCAAAAACCTTTGGTTTGAAGAAAGAGTCAGAACCTGTTATATACGAAGGAACAATTAACAAAGACGCCTGGCTCGAAAACGTGTACATTGACATAGATACAGGAGAATATGATTTTTCCAAAGAGGCTCTTACTCCGGAAGAAGTTAAAAAACTTAAAGACATACTTATTCTAACAGGTGCACCAGAAGAAAATATAGAAAAATACATAAATGGCGAAGTTAAATTTGAAGAAGTTGTCGATGAATACGGCATTCCAAAAGATGGATGGGATTTTGTTGTCTGGACCCAGAACGGTCGTTCTGTTATTCCCATGAGCGCAATAAAAGATGCAGGGGACCTGAAAAATGTTCCACCGATAAAATTCTTTGGTATTCTAAACAGGGATGAGGGAAAGGATGCTGCAACTCCCGGTATTGTTAAGTTCGCATCGGCTGAGCAGGCGGCAGGCTACTTTATGCTTGGTGAGACTACAAAGACCTCTGCTGCGGGAAAAGAAAGAGGCAAAACGAGGTCACCATTTACCCAGCCATTCTTCCCCCGACATCACAAACTTCAGGCAACGAGATTCGTGGAACTTTTGCCAAAGTTCCCTGGTATGGTTCTCTGGATGATGAACACAGGCTATGTTGGTGGGGATGCTCTTGATGAGAAACAGGGGACTGCTCTGAAGGTTAAAATACGCCACTCCTCTGCAATGCTCGAATTCATGATAAGAGATAAAATAGTGTGGAAGAAGGACCCTGATTTTGGCTATTACATAGTTGACGTGGATAATCCTCAGAACAAAGAACTACTCGAACTTGTACCAGCAGAAATTCTAAATCCTATTTTACTTTATGAAAAACAGGGACGACTGGACGAATATAGAGAGTGGGTAAGTAGAATAAAAAAGGAAAGGAAAGAATTTCTTGCGAAATACGAAATTCCTGAAAATATCATCAAAGCCGTATTAAATGAGTGATATAAGGGAATATCTTAAAAAAAGAAAAGAAGAAGTAGACAGATATATTGAAATATATCTGCCAGAGGAGGGAGAAGGGCCCTCCCTCCTCCGTAAAGCAATGAGATACAGCCTTTTAGCGGGCGGTAAAAGAATCCGCCCCATTCTGGCGATAACTACCTATGAAGCAATCAAAGGGGAAAATAAAAAAAATGAAGAGATAATGCCTGTTGCTGTGAGTCTTGAGTATATCCATACATTCACACTTATACATGATGACCTTCCGGCACTGGATAACGATGACTTGAGAAGAGGTAAACCAACAAACCACAAGGTTTTTGGTGAAGCAATGGCTATTCTTGCAGGAGATGCCCTTTTTATCGAGAGTTTTAATCTTCTTCTAAAATCCACACTGAATTCAGAGAATCTGGTAAAAATTATGCAGGTCCTGAGCCATGAAATCGGGATAAGCGGTGTTATAGGTGGACAGGTGGTTGATATAGAAGCAGAGAAAGAGAGAACATGTGATGAAGACAGGGTCAAATTTATTCATGAAAGAAAAACTGCCTCCTTTATACGGGCATCCATTGAAATAGGTGCGGTTGCTGGCGGAGCAGATGAAAAAACTCTAAAGTTGCTAAAGGAGGCAGGGACAAAAATAGGCCTTGCTTTCCAGATAGTTGATGATATATTAGATGAAACATCTACCCCAGAGGAACTTGGGAAAACACCCGGTAAAGACAGAATGAGTGGCAAATGCACATGGGTCAAGGTATACGGTCTTAAGAGGGCAAGAGAAGACGCAGAAAGGTTAAAAAATGAGGCTGTGGACCTACTTAATTTAATACCACATACAGAGATTCTAAAAGGTATTGCAGAATTCATTGTGAAGAGGACATACTAATGTTCCTTAAAATACTTAAAAACGACATATTCTGGATTACTCTCTTCACCGGATTCTTTGCACAGGCTTTAAAGTTCATAATTTACTGGATAAGGGATAAAAAACCCAATATAGAGTGGTTATTTACCACAGGCGGAATGCCCAGTTCTCACTCTGCATCTGTTATGTGCCTTTCTACCATGGTGGGTATCAGGGCAGGATTTGATTCTCTTATATTTGGAGTAACACTGTACTTCAGCCTTATCATCATGTACGATGCTGCAGGACTACGGAGGGCAGCAGGGGAACAGGCCAGAATTATAAATACGCTTATAAAGGAAGTAGGCGAAGGCAAGGGAATTGGCAATACAAAACTAAAAGAATTGCTTGGACATACCCCAAAAGAGGTATTTACCGGCGCTCTTTTAGGGATACTGATAGGGGTGCTGTTTGCATGAACACAATTATAAGTCTTTTAATTCTCTTTCCTGTTATCCTTCTGGCGCTCACAATTCATGAGTACTCTCATGGATACGTTGCTTACAAACTTGGAGACCCAACAGCCAAACAGGCAGGAAGACTTACTCTAAATCCACTCTCCCATATAGACCCAATAGGCCTTATACTCCTGCTCATAGTTCACTTTGGATGGGCAAAACCTGTGCCTGTGAATCCTTATAGATTGAGGAACCCTGAAAAAGACATGGTCCTCGTGGCACTGGCTGGACCACTCTCAAACTTTCTAACAGGAGGATTTGCTGCACTTTTAATAAAATACCTTCATCCTGTACTTCCACCTGTGGTTATAACCATGTTTGTATACTTTGCCTTCATCAGTTTTGTTCTTTGCTTTTTTAACCTTATTCCCGTTCCCCCTCTGGATGGTTGGAGAATTGCTTCCTATTTCATCAAAAATCACGAATTAAAGTATCAACTTGAGAGAAACGGCATGTGGATCCTTCTTGCTTTTTTGATAATACCATCACTTCTCGGGATAGATATTCTGGGAATGATTTTAAGGCCATTTGTTAATCTTTCTTTTGTAATTTTTATGGGAAAGGTCCCGTTTATTTTCTAAATAGGAGGTTTTTTATGGGTGCGAAAATACTCTCAATTGCAGCACATGTCCCGGAAAAGATAATGACCAACAAAGACTTTGAAAAAATCGTGGACACATCCGATGAGTGGATAACAACAAGAACAGGTATTAAAGAACGTCACATAGCAGGCGAAAATGAATTCACAAGTACCCTCGCAACAGAGGCTGCAAAAAAGGCTCTTGAAAGAGCAAATGTTGACCCAAAAGAACTTGATATGATAGTTGTGGCATCTGCCACACACGACTACTGGTTCCCTGCAACCGCATGTATTGTCCAGGCAAATATTGGGGCAGAAAATGCAGCATGTTTTGATGTTGAAGCCGCCTGTCCGGGGTTTGTTTATGTTCTGGAGATAGGAAGGGGACTTTTATCACTCCCGAATTACAACAAAATTCTGGTAATAGGGGCAGAAACACTTACAAAAATTACGGATTATACTGATAGAACTACCTGTGTGCTGTTTGGAGATGGTGCAGGTGCTGCTGTACTTGAAAAGAGCGAAGAAGACCA
Source organism: Caldifarciminota bacterium (assembly GCA_027038175.1). Taxonomy (GTDB): domain Bacteria; phylum Hydrothermota; class Hydrothermia; order UBA1063; family CAJXJZ01; genus CAJXJZ01. The sequence goes on from JALVYB010000033.1 coordinate 21,145, forward strand.
CTTTCTTGGATCATATCTAAAAGGTAACGGAAAACTCGGTGATCTCTTGATTTTACCTGCCTGCGGTACACGTAAGAGATGCTCAGAAGAGGTGGTAAAAAATCACGAACACTACCTGAAAATGCAGGGAAGAGAGGTTTTCAAACACGCAGTTGTCGGAATGCAGGAGGCTGCCCTCAAAGCACTTGAAAATGCAGGAATAAAACCCTCTGAGGTTGACTGGCTTGTTGCTCACCAGGCGAATAAGAGAATCATAGACGCCACAAGAGAAAGGCTTGGATTACCTGAAGAAAAGGTGTACATAAATATAGACAAATATGGGAATACTTCCTCTGCTTCCATACCAATTGCACTTAACGAAATGTACGAAAAAGGCCTTCTAAAAAGAGGTCAGATTTTAGTACTTGATGCCTTTGGAGCAGGTTTCATTTACGGAGCAATTGTTATAAGATGGTAGACATAGAAGGTATTATTCTCGACCTTGATGGAACAATATACAGAGGGAATACGCCTCTTACCTTTGCCGGGGAGTTTGTAAACAAAGTAAAACAAAAAGGCATCAGGATTCTTTTTCTCACAAATAATTCCCAGAGAACAACTCTTTATTACAGCCGTAAACTCAAAAAAATGGGTATAGATGCCAGCGAAGATGAAATACTCACATCTGCAAAAGCCACTGCACTCTATATAAAAGAACATTACGAGAATCCCTGGGTCTTTCCAATAGGAGAGGATGGACTTTTAACAGAACTCATAAAGCACAATATACATGTAACCTTTGACTGGAGAATGTCCTCAATGCTCGTTGTAGGATACGACACAAACATCACTTACAAAAAACTCAAAGATGCTGCTTTACTTCTTGAAAACGGTGGAATATTCATAGCATGTAATCCGGACAAAAGCCTTCCCACTGAAGAGGGCAACATACCTGGAAATGGCGCACAACTCGCTTTCTTAAAGGAGGCAACAGGTAGAGAACCTTATATAATAGGTAAACCACACATGCCTATTGTAAAGGAAGCGCTCTCCATTTTGAATACAACCACAGAAAAAACCCTTATTGTTGGAGACAGGTACGAAACAGACATTCTAACCGGCTTCAGAGCTGGTATGAAAACCGCGCTTGTTCTTACAGGAGCAACAAAAAAGAATGATATTCATAATAGAAGAAGACCTGATTTTACAGTGCAGAATCTTGAGGAATTATGGAAAAGGCTCTCGAAATAGGATTCAAGGCAGCAAAAGAAGGCGGAAAAATTCTACTTGAATATTTTAACAAAATACACATAGAAGAATCCCATGAAAAGAACAGAAATGATTTTGTGTCCCTCGCTGATTTAAAATCTGAGGAGAGAATTAAAGACATTCTCACTTCATTTGACCCTGATATTGATTTTCTTGGAGAGGAAGGCGGCGGAAACATCAAAAAAGAAATCTACTGGGTTGTAGACCCTCTGGATGGCACGAAAAATTTTCTTCATGGTTTTCCATTCTTTTCCATATCAATTGCACTCATAAAAAGCGGAGAGCCTGTTCTGGGTATAATCTATGAACCCATCCGAGATGACATGTTTTACGCCATGAAGGGTAAGGGAGCATATCAAAACGGTGAAAAACTCTATATACAACCGCCGGAAGACAGGCGACTCTCTCTTATAGCAACAGGCTTTCCATTTAAGAAAAAGGATAAACTATCCCCCTACCTTGAGGTGTTTAAAGAGGTATTCCTCTCTTTTTCTGGAATAAGGAGGGCAGGCTCTGCAGCATTGGATCTTGCATATACAGCAAAAAATACCTTCGCAGGTTTCTTTGAGTTTGGGCTTTCTATATGGGATATTGCAGCAGGAAGTCTTATGGTAAAAGAAGCAGGAGGTGTGGTAACAGACTCAAACGGCACTCATAACTACCTTAAAACAGGCAATATTGTCGCAGGAGAAAGTGAAGTGGTACAGTCACTCTTGAAAATTATACAGGAGAAATGGAAAGACTAACTCCCGGAACACTCCTTGCAGATCCCGAAATAATAGGTATGAGCAGAATGTACAGTATGTCCATCAATTTTTTCTGGAAGTTCCCTATTCTTTACCTCTATGTCGTATATCCTTCCACACTTGAGACAGAGAAAATGGTCATGAGGCTCAGCATGCGTATCATAAATAACCTTATCCTTTTCTATTCTAAGTTCCTGTACAATACCCAGAGAAGCGAAAAGAGACATATTATTGTAAACCGTGGCTATGGAGAGAGAAGGATATTCTTCTTTAAGAATCTGGTATATGTCCTCTGCAGAATAGTGGCCCCTGTTATTACTGAGAAACCTGAGAAGCACCAACCTCGTCGTGGTAAGAGGAATATGGTGCTCCTTGAGTACCTTTACCTTTTCCTTAACTTTTATTTCGCTAACGTTTTGCATGATAATATTATAAGGCTTTTTTCCCAAAAGTCAAAAAATCAAAAACTTATATACTTTAAGAACAATTATGAATTTCACTAAACTCGTTATTTTAACCAATATGCCAAGTCCTTATCAGGTGGAGTTTTTTAATGCTATTAAAGAAAAGATAGACTTAGAGGTGATATATGCAAGAAAGACTCTAAAAACACGGAAATGGAACTTTGAAAAATATATAGAGCACAGACACATATTTCTTAAAGGGAATTTGAAAGAGCGACTTACAAAGATGAAAGAACTTTTAACAGGTTCCACGGAAACAACAGTTTTTATAGTGTCAGGGTACAATCTTCCCGAATTCCTGTATGCCATAAAAATCCTTAACTCAAGGCATATGCCCTGGCTCTTCTGGGGTGAAAAAATCAGACTTCAAAACTTTACTGTGAAGAAACTCACAATACTATCATTAATCAAAAAAGCCCGAGCAGTCCTTGCAATGGGTGAGCAGGCTGCTTCTATTTACTATGAGATTCTGAAAATGCCCGTTTACATTTTACCATACCACATAGACACACAAAAATTTGAAGAACGTACCTCATACTTTCATAATGGAAAAGTAAACTTTTTATACAGCGGACAGATGATAAAAAGAAAAGGCGTACACGTTCTTGAAAAAGCCGTATTAAGTCTGGATAAACCTTATCTTGAGAAAACTTTCTTTCATTTCATTGGAGATGGCGAATCCTTAAGTGCACTTAAAGAGGCACTTAGAGCCCTTGAAAACGTCAAATTTTATGGCTTTGTAAAGTACGAAAATCTTTCTGCACTATATAAAATGGGTGATGTATTTTTATTCCCATCTTTATATGACGGCTGGGGTGTGGCACTAACAGAGGGTATGGCTGCCGGGATGCTCCCTGTATCCACCTACACAACAGGGGCAGCAGTGCAGAATATACTCCACGGCATAAATGGTTATATCATTCCACCGGATAACCCAAAAGAACTTGCCACACTCTTAAAATACCTTGTGGATAATAAAGAAATAATCCCTCATATGGGGAAAAAGGCAAGAGAATACGCTGTAAAATACAATGACGTAAGAAAAGGAACAGACAAACTTCTCAATATCCTTAACTCAATATAAGAAGGGGCGTAAAAATCGCCCCTTCAATAGTCATTAGCCATTTCCTCCAGGTGTATAGGAATCCGGAGTAGGTACCCACCATGGTGGAGGCGGAAGTTCGTCATCGTCATCATCGTCTCCCATTATCATCTGATTCTGTATAGTCAGCTTTGAGGGTTTTGCCATGGCCTTTATTGGCCAGTAGAGTACTGTCCATGATACTGCTATGCCCACAAGGGCGGCCACGATTCTTCTAAACTTCATTTTACACCTCCTTTTTAAACCCACTTATCTATGTGCAAAAAAAATGCCATAGGAGGTGCAATCCAGAGAAACCTTGTGTAACAAAGGATTTTGATGTTTGTTTTATTTACAGTTTGTAATCAAATTGTTGTCTCATTGTGTTACTTTAAGTTAGAAAAACTGCATGTGTAACGATTATTGACTTTTGAATGACATTCGCGTAATAAAAGATTACAATTTAAACAGAGTGTTACACTTTGGGGGAATTAAAAGAATGGGCGTAAAAATGAATGGGGTGGCTTTTTAACTACAAAAGCCACCCCGAAGAACTATTCTTCTTCAAAGAATACCTTATAAGCAAGGTATGCAGAGTAAAGGTCTGCCTTTGAGACTATTTCAAAGGGAGAATGCATACCAAGAAGAGCAGGACCCGCATCAATCGTATCTATGCCACTGCGGGAAAGATACTTGGCTACAGTGCCTCCTCCTCCTTCATCAACCTTACCAAGTTCCGCAGGCTGCCAGGGTACATTATTTTTGTTCCATATTTTCCTTATGAGAGCCACATACTCCGCATGAGCGTCATTTGCACCATATTTTCCACCATGACCCGTGTATTTTGACAGAGCAATTCCGTGTCCCAAAATAGCAGCGTTTTTGAGTTCATGAACCTCTTTCCAGTCAGGATTCACAGCAGCAGAGACATCTGCGGATATGGCCTGAGATTTAAAGAGAATCTCTCTAAGAACAAGAGGATTCACATCAATTCCCTCATGCTCCATAATCTTAAGTGTTGCGTATTCAAGGAAGAAAGACTGGGCACCGGTATTACCATCAGAACCTATTTCCTCCTTATCAAACAAAAGCACTACAGACGGCCATTTCGGATCTTTTGCATCTATAATCGCTCTGAAGGCTGTATACCCGCATATCCTATCATCATGGCCATAAGCACCTATCATGCTTCTGTCAAAACCTACCTCCCGTGCCCTTCCAGAAGGGACCACTTCAAGTTCAGCAGACACAAAATCCTCTTCATCTATGCCGTACTTCTCCTTGATGATATCCAGGATGTATTTTTTGATGTTAAATCCATTTTCCTTCTCATTCTCTTCTTCTTCATGATAACTGCCAATGAGGAGGTCAAGTTTTTCACCAGGAATTGCCTCACCAAGATTCTTTGTGTACTGTGCCTTTCTTGCAAGGTGGGGAAGCAGGTCCGCAAATGTAAACACAGGGTCGTTTTCATCTTCACCGATTTCTATATCTATTTTTGTTCCGTCCTCTTTGAGAACAACACCGACTATTGAAATGGGACGAGCAACCCACTGGTATTTTTTAATGCCCCCATAGTAATGGGTTTCCATGAGTGCAACTTTTGCCTGATTATCATCATATACCGCAACTGGTTTGAGGTCTATTCTCGGCACATCAATGTGAGCTGCAACATACCTTATTCCATCCTTTATACTTCTTTTACCCTTCCTGTAAATAGCAAGAGACTTCCCTCTGTTGTTAACGAAAAACAGGTCTTCTCTCTCTTTCACCCGCTCAAGGACAAATTCAATCACCCTTCTCTCGGTCTTGGCAAAGGAGATAAAAGAGATATAATCTTTTGAAAACTTTTCTATGTCTTCCTTCTTATCTTTTAATAAAGTCCAGGCACTCTTTTTCATAATTCCCTCATTTGTAAAATACTTTCCTTACAATGTTATCTGTTGTTCCGTGTGTGAGTTTATGCCTCATCACGAGATATTCCCATCTCTTCTTTATCTGCTCTTTGATGACCTCTATTTTTTCAGGCGTCTTAAAGAGATGCTTAAATCTGCCCTGAAGTTTCAAATAGTCCTCAAGTGGCACCTCTTTTGGATACTCATAATTTATTGTGTACTTCTCACCGTTTTCTATCTCAAGAAGCGGGAATACCTTTGTCTGAACAGCAAGTCTTGCCGCCTGTACTGAATAATCAGATGGCATCTTCCATCCAGGTGGACATGGAGAAAATATATGGAAGAATCTAAATCCCTTGATTTCTTTGGCTTTCTTTACTTTTCTTAAAAAGTCCTCTGGATAAGCCGGTGTTACTGTGGCAATATATGGAACTCTGTGTGCAGCAAGTATTTCTATAATATCTTTCTTCGGCTTATCTTCTGGTCTTTTCGCCGGTGTTGTGGTAGTCCATGCACCATAGGGTGTTGCACTTGAACGCTGAATACCGGTATTCATATACGCCTCGTTGTCATACACGGCATAAATAATATCTTCATTTCTCTCTGCAGCACCTGATATTGCCTGAAGGCCTATATCAAAGGTTCCACCATCACCTGCCCATGCAAGCACTGTGGTGTCTTTCTTGCCTCTCATTGTAAGTCCAGCTTTAATTCCTGTTGCAGCAATTGCTGCTGTTTCAAAGGCTGTGTGAAATACGGGTACCTTCAAAGCATGGTAAAGAACATCTCCGGAAATTATGGTCCAGCAACACGCAGGTATGGCAACAGCCACATTATCACCAAGTCCTTTTAACATTAATCTCATTGCAAGGGCACCAAGACACCCCTGACATGCAACATGACCTTCAAGAAGGTTCTCCTCAAGAGGAACCTGCCAGTTTCTCATTATCATAACTTAACCCCCTTCCAGATAATTTCTTCCATTTCCTCTCTTTTTACAAGGTCCTCATAAATCTCTTTAATATCTTTCACTGTAACATCCCTTCCACCCAGTCCGAGAATATAACCGTAAAGAGGTACTTTTGGTTCCACAGGATACATGGCTGATTTAATTTCCTCATAGAAAATGCCATGATGACCAAAGGAAATGTTTCTATCCAGAACTGCCACTTTCTTTCTTCCTTTTAACATCTCCCTTACTTTCTTGAACGGGAAAGGTCTGAAGGTTTTCATCTTCAGAAGGCCCACTTTTTTACCCTCTTCTCTCATTTCATGCACAGCAGCCCTTGCTGTGGAAGTCATTGCACCAGATGTAACTATCACGTAATCTGCATCATCCATCATATAAGGCTCCACAAGTCCATAATTCCTACCGAACATCTCATTGAACAGATTCATCTCTTTTTCCATCACATCAACAGCCTTTTCCATTGCCTTCTGCATCTTATATCTGAATTCCATGTAAGTATCGGGTTTTGAGAGCGCACCATAACTTATAGGCTTTCCAGGTTCTATTGCAAACTTTGGCTCATACGGAGGTAAAAACTCATCTACCTTTTCCTGGTCGTATATTTCAACAGGTTCTGAGGTATGAGAAAGAACAAAGGCATCAAGAACAAGCATGGCGGGAAGAAGAACCTGCTCAGCAACTTTGTAGGCTATAATCACATAGTCGTAAGCCTCCTGGTTGGATTCAACATAAAACTGCATCCATCCTGTGTCTCTCTGAGATAGAGAATCATTCTGTTCAGTCCATATGGACCATGGAGGAGCCATGGCTCTGTTCACATTGGCCATGACTATAGGCAACCTTGCACCTGCTGCCCAATGTAACATTTCATGCATGAGGGCAAGTCCCTGGGCGCTTGTTGCCGTGAAAGCCCTTGCACCCGCCGCAGAAGCCCCTATACAGGCACTCATGGCAGAGTGCTCGGATTCAACGTTAACAAAAATCGCATCAAGTTTCCCTTCTGCAACTATCTCAGACAACAACTCAACAATTGTTGTCTGAGGAGTTATTGGGTATGCAGAAATCACCTGCACTCTTGCAGATGTTGCTCCATAGGATACTGCATGGTTTCCAGTTAAAACTTTTTTAAAGCTCATCTTCTACCCCCTTTCAGGAACAAGTATTAGTACACTTCTTGGACACTCATTTACACATATACCGCATCCCTTACAGTAATCATAGTCAACAACAGGAAAATCATCAACCCATGAAATAGCAGCATCCGGACAGAATACATAACAGTTTCCGCAGGAATTACAGTGACCGCAGGAGAAGCACCTGTTACCTTCTGCTATAGCCTCCTCCATGGTATTTATTGTATCAATCCTGTCCTCAGGCTCAAAGTAATCAGTAACAATATTATTAAAGGATACGGCCCTTGGAGGCGGTGCATCTTTTGTTATCTCTTCTCCCTTGAGATACTGCCACACTGATTTTGCCGCTCTCTTTCCAAAGTAAAAATCCCTTGAAATATCCTTCCTCTCAGGCTTTGCCGCAAATATTTTTTCATCCTGTGTCTGGAACGTAAGCTTGTTCTCCACATCTTTCTTATCAGTAATCACCGCATCAAACTCACTCTTTAAGGTATCCGGGTCCTTATCTTCTTCGATTACCTTTATCCCCCACTTCTTTAATCTATCCACCTCTCTTTTTACTTCATCATCAGAGAGTCCAAGACCGTCAAAAGGTTTAGATGCATATAGAGTAACATCCATACCGTACATATAGGCGAAATATGCAGCGCTCATCATCGTCTCAGAGTTACCAACTACTGCAACTTTCTTTCCAAGACTCTCCTCTCTTTTCGGGAAAAGTCCCTTCTCGTAAGCAATATTCCCCGTAAACCCTTCAAGTTCCCTGATAGACACTGGAGCATCGTATTTCTTCCTGTTACAGGCTATCTCACATTTTGCCTTACAGAGTTTTCTTGTAAGTAATGGGAACGGATTGTTACGGAGTATTTCTATTGCCCCTTCTTCTGGTTTTCCACGTGTCAGAAGGTCAATAAACGACTGGACCCATACCTTTAATGGGCATGCATTTTGACATGGAGCATTCTGCTCTTCCAATACAGGCCTTACATTACGCCATGACCCTGTCTTGTTCACCAGGGTAAACCTCTGGGAAACGGGTACTTCTGGCAGGTCATTCAGAGACTCTACTTTTACCACCTTGTCTGTAAATTCAATGGGTTCTTTAGCCATAGGTTAACTCCTTATTTTCACACTCTCAAAAGCCTCTTTTGCTGCATTTACATTTTCTTCTTTTTTAACAGGTGCATTTTCCAGTATAGCCTTTTCAAGGGCATCCATACTTACAATACCCGTAACCTTTGAAAAGGCACCTAAAATAGCAGTATTCACTATGGGCTGTGTTTTACTTCCCAGCCTCCATTTAATGGCAATACTCGCAGCATCCACTGTAGCGACCCGATAATCTTTCGGAATATCAAAAGATTCAGGTGATTCTGGTGTGTTTATAATGACCCACCCTCCCTTTTTCAAACCTTCAAGGATGTTCTGAGTCGCAAGAAGTGTGGGGTCGAGCACAACCACATGGTCGGGTTCGTATATAAAAGAACGCACTATAAGATCTTTTTCACTATCTGCTATTCTGGTAAAAGCCGTCACCGGTGCCCCCCTTCTTTCCACTCCATATTGAGGGAAAGACTGGGCATATTTACCATCCTTGAATGCTGCATCAGCAAGTACCTTTGATGCTACAACGGTTCCCTGTCCTCCTCTGCCATGCATTCTTATCTCTATCATTTCATCCTCCTTCAAGGAAAATCATTGTATTTATGTTAAATCAATCCTAATGGATGGTCAAGAAAAGCCTTGAATTTTAAGGGTTTTTGTTGATGGTACCTACCCGATAGTTTATAATTAGTAAAGTCTAAAAGGAGTAAGAAATGGCTAAAAAATATCTGGAAATCAGATGGCATGGTAGAGGAGGAATGGGCGCAAAAACAGGAGCCCTTTTGCTCGGAGAAGCCATGATGCAACAGGGGAAATACATACAGGCTTTTCCCGAATATGGACCTGAAAGGAGAGGTGCACCAGTTACAGCGTATAACAGGATAGCAGATGAACCTATTAGAATACATTATGGAATAAAAAGTCCCGATGTGATTATGATTCTTGATCCCACACTGCTTAACACTGAAAAAGTCTGGCTGGGGATAAGGGAAGATACGGTATTCATAGTTAACTCTGGTCTTTCACCAGAGGAACTCAAGAAAAAATTCAACATAAAAAACAAACTCTTTGTGGTAAACGCTACCCAGATATCTGAATCCATTATAGGCAGAAACCTTCCTAACACTCCTATGCTTGGAGCCTTTGTCAAAGCCACAGGTGCTCTGCCCTTTGACGCGTTTTTAAAGAGTGTGGAAGAACGCCTTCGCATGAAATACAAAGAAGACATTGTTGAAAAGAACCTTAAAGCCATAAAAAAGGCTTACGAGGAGGTTAAAGAGGCATGAAACTAAAATCATGGAAAGAACTTCCAGAAGGTGCAATTATACCGGGTTCACCTACTTCAGGTGAGGTTAAAACCGGAGATTGGAGAACCCAGAAGCCAGTAATAGATTTTAACAAATGTACACATTGTCATCTGTGCTGGCTATACTGTCCTGACACATCCGTTCTCACTGAAAATGGTAAAATTACCGGTTTTGACTATGATCACTGTAAGGGCTGTGGAATATGTGCAGAAGTGTGTCCTCCAAGGATTAAAGCAATTACAATGGTGAAGGAGGAACTGTAATGGAAAAGGGAAAATTCATTAAAATGGCCCTTACTGGAAATGAGGCTTATGCCTATGCAATGAAACAGATAAATCCCGACGTGGTCGCAGCATACCCAATTACTCCTGCTACAGAAATCGTTCAGATATTCTCTAAATACGTTGCAGATGGTCTTGTTGACACAGAATTCGTCCCTGTAGAATCCGAGCACTCTGCTTTAAGCGCGTGTGTTGGTGCCTCTGTTGCAGGTGCAAGAGTCATGACGGGTACATCTTCACAGGGACTTGCACTTATGCACGAAATTCTCTATATAGCAGCAGGTCTCAGGCTCCCTATAGTTATGGCTGTTGTTAACAGAGCCCTATCAGCACCAATTAACATTCACGGAGACCAATCCGATACAATGGGCTCAAGAGACTCTGGCTGGATACAGGTCTATACAGAAAATGCTGATGAAGCATACCACTCTGTGATTATGGCAATTAAAATTGCAGAGACAGTTAATCTCCCTGCAATGGTTATGCTTGACGGATTTATTATAAGCCACGAAATGGAAGTTGTAAATACTCTACCTGATGAGGCAGTTCGTGAATTTATTGGCGATAGGAAACCCCTTTATAATCTTTTTGACTTTGATAATCCCATCACAGTTGGGCCTCTTGATCTTCAGGACTATTACTTCGAGCATAAAAGACAGCAGATGGAAGCAATGTTCAATGCCAAAAAGGTAATTCCTGAAATTGTTAAAGAATATAATGAAAAATTCGGAACAGATATACCCGCATTTGTGGAGCCATACAGGCTTGAAGATGCAGAGTATGCTGTAGTTGCTATGAGTTCTGCAGCAGGAACAATGAAAGAGGTTATAGATGCCTGGAGAGAAAGAGGCGAAAAAGTTGGTCTTCTTAGACTGAGAATTACCCGTCCATTCCCATATGAAGAATTAAGAAAGTATCTCGGAGGACTTAAAGCAGTGGGAGTAATGGACAGAGCAGAATCTCACTCAACGCAGGGTGGACCAATGCTCCAGGAAATAAAGGCTGCCCTTTACGACCTCGAAACAAGACCAAAAGTTACAGGCTTTGTCTTCGGGCTCGGTGGAAGAGACTTCGACGATGAGCAGGCTAACAAGATACTGGAAATGGTGAAAGAGTTAAAAGATGGCAAAGAATTACCTCTATACTCCTTCATAGGAGTCAGGGAATAAGGAGGGTAGAATGCAAAGATTGAATTTAAAACAACTTGCAGAAAGGTCTCAGGGATTTGCACCCGGTCACAGGGCATGTGCCGGATGTGCATTCCCCTCAATTATAAGAATGCTCCTTGCAGCAGGTGCAGATTATAACCTCGTAATTGCCAATGCCACAGGCTGTATGGAAGTTGTGACCACCATTATGCCATACTCTGCATGGCCAGTACCCTGGGTACACAATGCATTTGAGAATGCGGCTGCCACAATAGGTGGAATTGAAAAGGCTTATAAAGCCCTTGTCAAAAAAGGCAAAATAAAGGAAACGGGCAAACCGGTTAAGTTCGTGGCTATAGGCGGTGATGGAGGGACCTATGACATAGGTTTTCAGGCACTTTCCGGTGCCATAGAAAGAGGGCATGATTTCCTTTATGTTCTTTACGACAACGAGGGATACATGAACACAGGAATCCAGCGTTCAAGTGCAACCCCCATGTACGCACACACCACGACCTCTCCTTCTGGTAAGGTGATACCGGGGAAACAGCAACCCAGAAAAGACCTCACCAAGATTATTGCAATGCACAGACCGAAATACGCAGCCCAGGGTTCACCGGCATTCTGGAACGACCTCGTAAAGAAATTTCAGAAAGGGCTTGAAGTGGAAGGTCCTGCTTTTATTGCTGTTCTATCTACCTGTCCACCTGGATGGGGTACTCCTGAAAACATAAGTATTGAACTTACAAAACTCGCTGTTGAGACCCGTTTCTGGCCTCTTTATGAGTATGAGGATGGATACTGGAAGGTTAACTACAAGCCACGTAAGTTCGTACCTGTAGAAGAGTTCTTGAAACCACAGGGAAGGTTCAAACACATTCTGAAAAGACCTGAACTTATAAAACAAATACAGGATGAGATAGAGAAAAACTGGGAAGAACTCCTCTGGCTCGAATCAAGGAAACCAAAAGAAGAATAAAAAAGCAAAAGGGGGCATTCCGCCCCCTTTTTAATTTTACACCTTGATTTTAAAATTCCTTTTATCTTTTCTATTTCTTGCCATACCTCTTTCTCTTTTCCTATATCTAAAAATAAATATAGCGAAAAACCTTATCCTGCCAGCACTAAGAGGGTTTATTCAGATAGTGGCACTGGGGATTGTCCTTTTATACTTCTTCAAAATAGATTTCAAATACTCCCTTTTCATTGCACTTTTTATGCTTGTCACTGGTTCATTTATTACCATAGAGCGTGGACACGTGTTCGGCAAAGACGTATTCTTCATATCACTTGTTTCCATGTCTCTCTCGTATCTTCTTCTGTACATACTACTTTATCTTGCTGGCATAATGGAAAACGTACCACGTGTATTTATTCCACTCACAGGGATACTTCTTGGTAATATGACAAAGTATATAGGCAGTGTTTATGCTTTTATCCACAGGGAAATAATGGAAAAAAGGGAGATATTAGAAGCCCTCTTGATAGATGGAGCATCAAGAGAGGACATTCTCACTTTCCTTTTCAAAGAAATCGTTTTCCTTATACTCCTCCCCTCTGTGGAAGGTATGAAAGTACTTGGTATTATTCACATTCCCGGGGCAATGACAGGTATGTTGCTCGGAGGAGCGTCTCCTCTGGATGCGGCTCTATATCAAATTTACATAGTATTTTCATTATTTGCAGCATCATCCCTCGCTCCCTTCATAGCAGCATTTTTCATTTTTGGCAAATTAGAAAAAATGGTAGGCATAAGATTTTGAAGGACATCTCTGTAATCTTATAATTTTACTTATGAAATCTCTCGTTATAATACCTACTTACAACGAAAAGGAAAATATACGGGAAATCATAAACGCGGTTCTAAAGGTCGTCCCTGAGACGGACATTCTTATAGTTGATGATAACTCTCCAGACGGTACAGGAAAAATTGTTAAAGAATTGATGGAAAAGGACAAAAGAATCCATCTTATAGAAAGAGAGGGAAAATTAGGACTTGGTACCGCTTATGTCGCCGGTTTTAAATATGCAATAGAAAAGGGATATGACTGGGTTGTGCAGATGGACGCCGACTTTTCTCATAACCCGGAGGACATACCAAGATTTTTTAAGTACATTGGCGAATATGACCTTATTATTGGCTCACGATACGTTGACGGTATAAGCGTTGTTAACTGGCCTCTGTCAAGGCTCTTTTTATCTTATTTTGCCAATGTGTACGCTCGCCTTGTTACCGGTGTACCGGTTAAAGACCTTACGGGCGGCTTTAAATGCATAAAAAGTGATGTGCTCAAAACCATTGACCTCGACTCCATTAAGGCAGACGGATATGGTTTTCAAATAGAAATAAACTTTCTTGCTTATATAAATGGGTTCAAAATAAAAGAAATTCCTATTATTTTTATAGATAGAAGAGCCGGCTACTCAAAGATGTCCAGGAAAATCGTCTGGGAAGCATTCTGGCTTGTTTTAAAACTAAGATGGGAAAAGATATTGGGAAAAAGAAGAAAAGTTAGAAATTAATCCTTTTTAAACTTCCAGAGTTTAAGGGTTCCTTTCTCGTCTCCTGTCATAAAATACAGGCTGTGCGGCGCATACCCCATCGCTGTCACCCTGTGCTGGGCTGAGAATTTGGAAATCTCGGATTTTTCGTCCATGTCAAATACATGTACTTCTTCTCCTGTTGCAAAGAGCAACATGCTCTTGTCAGGGGTTGTGGTAATTGCAGTTATGTTTTTGGAAGTCAATTTTCCTTTCCATACAGGTTTTAAATTACGTGCACTCCAGACTATAAGTTCCCCATCCTCGGTTGAGGAGATAATCTCCCCTGTTGTCACTTTAAAAGTTATATAATTTATCCATCCATCATGTTCTTTTAAAACCTTTTTCAGTTTCCTCAGGGCAATATCCCAAATATAGATATGACCATTGTTAGTACCTGCGAATAAATACCTTGAGATGGTCTCAAGCCTCAAGACCCATCCACCAAGGTCTGAAACGTCAAATATTTTATTGAAGGTAACCGTGTCCCATGCTTTTATACTGCCATCAGCAAAGCCACCAAATACAAACTGCTCATCCTGCGAGAAAACAACCGTATTTGCCTCAAAATTGGAACCCTTTATGGACTTTGCAAGCAGCCACGTACCAACTTCCCATACCCTTATTTCCCCTGTGGCACTGGCTGCGGCAAGTTTCCTCGCATTAGGAGAAAGTTTAACGTCAAGTACATGTGGAGAAATACCTGAAGAAGCCTTTAAAGCAACAAGCCTCTGCCAGGTCTTGGTACTGAAGACCTTCACAACCCCATCCCAGCTTCCCGTAGCGAGCAGGCTTCCATCATCAGAAAATTCTATTTTGGCAACCTTATTATTCATTGCCCTGAGACTTCCAACAAGTTTTACCGGCATGGAACTGTGAGAAGATATTATTTTCTTAAGTCTCTCTCTGAATGTTTTGCTCTGAGTGGTTGTGCTCTTTTTATATGAAATACCACCCTGTGTCTTTGGAGGTACATCACCTCCCTTGCTCTCAAGTTCTGATATCAGTATTTTGGCTTTATTTCGAGGTATTCCAAGGTCTTCCGCCGACTTGAGTATTGCCTGCTTCTGCTCTTCTGACGGAGAGTTTGAAATACCCATGGACTGTATAAACTTCCTCAACGTGGCCATCTTGGTTACCACCTCGAGGTCTGATAACGCTTCATCTGCACTTCTGTACCTCAAAGATGGGTCGGGATTGGTCATCTTAACCAGAAATTCCACAAGTTCCTGTCTGTAGTTCGACAAAACATTGTAATTTATTTCTTTAGTTTCCTTATTAACGAATTTATCAGGATGCATGCCGGTAAGAAGTTCAATGGCCACAACTCCTAATGAGTAAATGTCCGATGAGAGGGTTGGCTCTCCCTTTCTTTGCTCTGGTGAAACGTATCCTTTGGTGTAAATAATTGTCTTATGCTTTAAAGCATCTTTTGAAAGTTCCTTAACCGCACCAAAGTCAACAAGATATGTCTTGCCATTTGAAACAATGAGATTTTCTGGTTTTATATCCCTATGGACAAGGGGTGGATCAAGACTCTGGAGATATACAAGTGTGTCAAGTACATCATGCAAAACTTTAAGAACAAAATCTTCCGATTGTTTTCCTTTGGATTCGAGTAAAACTCTCAAGTTCTTACCTTCAATATAGTCCTGAGCAAGATAAATCCTTCCTTTGTCTTCAAAGAAACCGTGAATTTTAGGAATCAGAGGATGGTTAAGTTTGGCAAGTATCATCCCCTCCTTCATAATAACATCTGAACTCTTTTTCTTCTGAGTAAACTCTTTCAAAACTACTTTTCTGCCAAAAAGCAACTCATCCGTAGCAAGATAGGTTCTACCAAACCCACCTTCACCTATCATCTTTAAAAGTCTGTACCTGCCCTTTACGAGACGTGTTATAGGTTTGAGTGGACTACCACATACCCGACAGAATTCAGCATCTTTGGGGTTTTTGCTACCACACACTTTACATACAAGCGTTCCCTGCTCAAGTGGAGCCCCGCATTTATTGCAAAACTTGGCATTATCGGGGTTTTTCGCCCCGCATAACGGACATATCTTACTCATAACCGCTTCTTTAGAAAAGTCTATTCCTCCTTATCTCACCCATTATAATCGTTATATTATCAATCCCTCCTCTCGAAAGAGCAAGAGATAGGAGTTTTTGCGTGGAATTTTTAACTTTTTCACCTTCTTTCATTACATCCTCTATCTCCGAAAATTTAACAAGATCGGTGAGACCATCACTGCAGAGCAAGAACTTTAAATTCTCCTCAACTCTATACTTGGAGATATGCGGATTCAACTTATCAGACTCAACAACTCCAACAGCCTGGGTTAACGCCTTTTTATTTGAAAACATAACATCATCCACAGATACCTTCAAAAGGCTCCTTCCATCGTGTAACATAATGGAAGAATCTCCCACGTTAAAATACCACACCTCATCTCCAGAAACAAGAAGCCCAACCACAGTGGCGCCCATTTTTTCTCGCTCGGTCTTCGCACCTGTATTTTTCTGATACACAACGGAATTTGCCCTTGTAATAGCCCTCCCGATTACTGGAGCAAGGTCAAAAAAGACATGTTCCTTTGCAAGATAAGAGAGAATCTCCTCTGCAATAACCTTCACAATGAGACGGCTGGCCTCCTCCCCGCCACGATGCCCCCCCATCCCATCTGACACAATATACAACCCAACTTTCATAGAAGAGGGAGCAAGTCCATCAAAACCATGCTTCACAAACTCCACCATCATGTAATTGTCTTCATTATGACCTCTTACGAGTCCCTGTGATGTCATAGCAAATGAGTCTATTTCAAGAGGTGCATACTCTGAGAAGGATGCATAAAGGTAATTCACAAGGTCTGTAACTTCCTGAATACCATCAAACTCTTCACTGTTTATAAGAGAATGGAAAAAACTTCCCGGCTCAGGTTGTAGGGCTCTGTAAAATTCCTTCAACCATGCAACTGCAGAGAGATAACCTTCTTTACCCACCTCACTTACATTCACAATAAGCCTCCCATCTGCGTCAAAGAGTATACCGGATGACGAAAAATAGAGTTTTGAATGCTTAAGTATCCTGTTGGCAATCTCAAAAATCAGTCGTACCTTTTCGTTATTCTTAAGTATATCCCAGTACTCTTTCAGCGACGAAACAGGATATGTTGGAAGAAGTACCGGCAGTCTTTTGTCCTCATCCAGAAATATGAGGTCATAATATATTCCCTGGCTTGTGTAAAAGAAATCCTCAAGGGAGACGGGCTTGTACTTTTCAAGTGTTATGTTATCTTCTCTTAGCACCGTGTATCCATCCTTAACCTCAACTATTTTATAACGCTCATCATCAAGCAAGTTCAGAACCTCAGGGACAATGACCTCTTTTCTGAGCTGGGTTCCGCAATATGGACAGGTGTCCAGCGAGAGGTCTACCTTTTTCAGGCACCCCTCACATATGGTTTTGGTAAGATCAAAGCCACAATATGGACAAAATGCCGCATTTTTCAATACTTCCCTTCCACAGTGGGGACACAATCTTCTTCTTTTCAAAGTTACATCTCCTCCAGCAAGAATTTAAAGGTTTTACCGAGAACGATCTCATCTTTGTTATTTAATTTAACTTTCTCGTTGGGTACAAGTTTTTGTCCATTTAAAAAAGTACCATTGGTAGAACCAATATCCATAATAAAAATCTCCTGTGTGTTTCCATCCAGGATAATTTTAGCATGTTTTCTTGAAACAAGTTCCGACCCTTGTATTCCAGAAAGGTCTATATCCGGCACATTTTTCCCGCTCTTTCTCCCTATAAGATACTCCTTAACTTTCCCTTCGTACATTGAAAGTTCAACTACGAATTCATTGTCATGATTTACAAGTTTGTAATTCTTTATTATTCTACTCCCATCCACTGATTCTTCCGGTGGAATAAGGAGTTCTTCGGATGAACTTTCACTTTGAAGGGGTACTCCACACACCTGACAGAATTTTGCATCAGGAGGATTCCAGTGCCCATTTGGACAATATACACCAAGCCCTTCCCCCATATCTCCAAGCCCCTCTTCGTCCTGGGCGTCCATGTTGAGTTCTTCCACCTCTTCAAGATTAAACAAACATTTCTCACAGTATTCCACAAAATCTTTATTTCTATAGCCACAAATTGGACAGATTTTAGTCATCTTTTATCACCGTTTTTGTAAACATCTTTGTTTTAATAAGGTCTTCATTGGAAAGATCAACACCTTCCCTTATTTTTGTCACATTCTGATCGATAATCGTTGCAAGGTCATCATCATTGAGTTTGGTTGCAGTCATCTGCATGGTTTGAAGGAGGGTAAGAGCCTGTTCTGGAGTCCCACCCTCAAGAAGTTCATTAACAAGTTCCGATTGAAGGTATACACTTAACCGCTCAATAAGAGTGTTAAGTTCATCTATGTTATCATACAGGCTACACGGAATGCCCTCTTTCCATGGCAGTTCTTTTCTCTGCCCCTCAAGGTCAAAATAACTTATTTTAAAATCAAAAAGATACTTCTGGTCGCCTTTCATAAAGAGTTGAAGAAGCACATCTTTACTCTCACCTTCAAAAACATCTCCAATATCCAGAATATATTCCTCTACATCCAGAATAGGTTCAAGCGCCACAATCTGTGGCTTTACAATAAATGCAGGATTGAGTTCTGAAAAAGTGACACCTTCATGAAGTTTAAGTGTTATCTCAAGATTCTTGGCCACAGTTTTTCTTATCTTATTGGCTTTCTCAGAGAAGATTTCCTTGAGTTCACGCGGCTCTTCCACATAAAACATCTCTCCCTTGGTAATATCAGCAAGTTTCTCAAGCAAAGAAGGGCTCCAGTGTTTCCCAAGTCCAATGGTAAATATAGAAATTCCCAGTTCCCTTGCCTTTGTCGCCATTTCTATGGCATGCTCATCAGAACCATGTTCATTCTTTCCATCTGTAAGAAGAATAATCCAGTTAACATATCCATCAAGCCTTACCTTTTGAAGCTCCTTAATACCCGCTTCAAGTCCCTCATCGATACAGGTACCGCCCATAGCCTCTATCGTGCTTATAAGATGCTTTACCCTCTTTCTGTCCGGTCCATAGAGCCTTGTATTCTCCAGAAGTACTTCTATTTCACTATCAAACATTACTATACTCACCCTATCATCCTCACTGAAGAGGTCAAGTGCCCTCTTAAGGCCAGCCTTGAGACTCTCAATGGGAGCGCCGTCCATAGAACCACTTTTATCAAGTACGAAGGCGACATTTAAACGAGGAGGCTTTTCCACCTTATCACCAAAAATTGAAAACAGGAAAAACCTCTGAACCTCACTTTTACCTCTATCAGGAAGTTTGTTTAGACCATACTTAATAGTAAACATAGCGTGTATTATTATAATGCACTATCGACAATACGGTCAATTACTATGGATTGAATGCATCCTATTCTATATCAGAAGAGGTCACTATTTTATTCTGCCCTCTTTTCTTGGACTCAAAAAGTGCCTCCTCTACACGATTCATAAGTTCATTATAAGACATTCCAGAGGTAAGTTCTGCTATGCCCATGTTAAGGGATAACGTGATTTCTTCATCCTTGACTTTTAGTGGATGTCCTGTCACATATTCCATGATCTCTTCTGCCTTTTTAAGTGCGCCTTTTTCATTCTCGCCAATTAGCACTATCATGAACTCATCAGCCGTATATCTTGCAGGAACATGAACAGGCTCAATCTGTTCTTCCAGAAATTCGCCAAACTTCTTTAGAAGTGCATCACCAAATTCAAAGCCATATCTTTTGTTTATGTCCTTCATTCCATGAATATCCACAAGAAGCACGGAGATACTGTTTTCTTTTCTATCACGCATGCTTTCCCTTTCAAGAATAGAGCGAACATACAGGTAATTGTAAAGGCCGGTTAAAACATCCTTTATCTGGCGTCTCCTCAACTCCTCAAATAACTCATTATTGTATATAGCAAGAGCCGCATACTCAGCAAAAATCCTTAAAATCTCCACATCCTCCTCTGAAAAACTCCTTGGATGTTTTGAGTATACATAAAGCACACCCTTTACCACATCATTGTGTATTATAGGGACACCAATAAAAGACCGAATTTTTCCCATCTCCAGAAACGGATGATGACCAAATGGGCTCTCCTCTGTATTCTCCACTATAAGAGGCTTTCTCGTGTTAACAATAGTATATGAGGCCCCTTTTTTCCTTACAAATTTGTGTATATCAAATCTGTGGTTTGCATCTGAGGATACACCTTTCACCCACATTTCTTTTTCAGGGTCATAGAGTATTATACTTGAATAACTCTCGTGGAATAGTTCGTCTGCCTTTATTACAATAAGGTCAAGCAACGTGTCAATGGGTTTTAAAGCGTTAATTTCTCTTCCTATTTCTAAAAGAGCCCGCAAAGAACCGAGTAACCTGCTCTCTTCCATACTATAATTTGCCTTCCATAAACGACTTCACTTTTTTGACTATTTCCACACCTATTCTTGTCTGAGCCTCGTGAGTTGATGCCCCAATATGAGGTGTGAACGTTACATTATCGAGTTCAAAAAGAGGAGAATTCGTCGGAGGTTCGCTCTCAAAAACATCCAGTCCTGCACCCTTTACCTTGCCGGATTTCAAGGCTTCATAAAGAGCATTTTCATCAATAATTCCGCCACGAGAACAGTTTATAATTATAACCCCATCCTTCATTTTGCTTATGGCCTCTTTATCAATCATATGTTTTGTCTGGGGAATAAGAGGAACGTGAAGCGTTATTATATCAGAATTCTGATATAATTCATCAAGAGAAACCTTCCGGGCAAGTTCTTCAGGGAAATCAACCACATCATAACCTATTACATCCATTCCAAGTGCTTTTCCTCTCTTTGCCACTTCTCTACCTATTCTTCCCATGCCAATAATTCCAAGCGTTTTCCCAAAAACCTCGTTTCCTTTAAGTGCTTTTTTCTCCCATTTCCCCTGTTTTATGCCAACTGTACCTCTCACAACATGCCGCAAAAGAGCAAAAAGGTGTGCAAAAACAAGTTCAGCAACAGAAATAGAACTTGCCTCTGGAGTGTTTACCACCTTTATCCCCTTTGCTTTTGCACCTTCGAGGTCTATATTATCAAGGCCTACCCCTCCCCTTATGATAAGTTTTGCATTCTCAAGGCTCTCCAGAAGTTCACCTCTTACCTTGGTGGCACTTCTCACAATGAGAATTTCAGCATCTTTCACGTGCTCTTTAAGTTCACTCTTGTCAACCGAAGAAAGGTCTAAAACAGAAAGACCAAGTTTCTTTAACTCTTCTAAGGCCTTTTTATCAATTGGGTCACATACTGCAACCTTCATGGCTTTCCTCCTTTAAATAATAATGGATTTCTCCCAAAGTATCCTGACACAGGAAATGAAAAATACACCTCAAAAGTGAACGATATATTATCTCCTAACTTTCTTTCATAATTGGCCTTTAAACTTGAATAATTAAAGGTTTTCCCTTTATATTTCACGGAGCCCAGTCCGAGAATAATGTTTGTATTTGGAGAAAGCGAAAAACCTCTTTCCATGGAAATACTCAGTAACCCTGTGGAATAATAGGTTATAGATAAACTGGTATTGTTTTTTTGGGGGAGGGATGAGTGGTGAAATATCGAACTTCCACCTATTGGAAAAAGATTTAAAAATATAAGTAATAAAAATCTCATTCTCTTTTATGGAGATGGGGGGACTCGAACCCCCGACCCCCGGCTTGCAAAGCCGATGCTCTCCCAGCTGAGCTACATCCCCAAGTGTTAAAATTATAATGTCTACACACAGAACTTGCAACTACTTGAGGTGCATCTTATAATAGAATACATGAAAAAATTAACAATATTGTTATTCATAACATTATTAGGGGTTACTCAGGGGTGTAAAAAGAAGGAAAACAACATAATCAACCAGGCATACGAACAGCCTCTAAAGACATACAAAAAAGCCAGAGGGAAAATCAAAGCCATAGAGAAACAACATCTTAACAGGCTCAAAGCCATTGAAGATTCCATGAAATGAAGTGCTTTGTTGGCACCTCCGGCTGGAGTTATGCCTGGAACAGAGGGCATAGTCTCAAGTGGTATGTCGAAAACACACCTTTCAATACTGTGGAACTTAACGCAAGTTTTTATCGCTTTCCACATAAAAATTATATAATAGGCTGGAAGAAGATAGGTGAAAAAGGCCTCAGGTTCTCAATCAAGGTTCACAGGTTAATAACGCATGTTTACAGGCTAAAGAGTAAAGCATTTGAAACATGGGACAGGTTTAAAAACCTCTTTCTGGACCTTGATGAGTTTGTAGATTTTTACCTCTTTCAATTACCCCCATCACTTGGTCCTGATAAAATGGAGGACATTCTGAAATTTATAGAATACACCAGGTTAGGAGAGAGATTTGCTCTGGAATTTAGAAACAAGGAATGGTTTAATGAGAATGTAGAAAAAATCTTCAAAAACGTTACACTGGTATCTGTGAGTACTCCTGAATTAGAACACATTTTCAACACTTCAGGCAATGTATATATGAGATTCCATGGGAAAAATGCGTGGTACAGATACACATATTCGAAGGAAGAACTTTTAGAGTATCATAGAAAAGTTTATGAAATGGGACCTTTTAGAGCGTATTTCTATTTCAATAATGATATAGGTATGTTTGAAAATGCACTCACAATGGCAGAGATATGTGAATTAAAATAAAAAAGCGGGGCGAATGCCCCGCTTTTTCATCTATCTTATTTTAAATCCTTATCTTATCATCACCATTTTTCTGGAGCTTCTAAATCTTCCTGCTTTGAGTACGTAGAAGTAAATACCTGATTTTACCTTCCTGTTTCTGGCATCTTTCCCGTTCCACACTACGCTGTAAAATCCCTTCTTTACTTTACCGTTTAAGAGCGTCGTAACCTTTCTACCTGCTATATCATAGACAGAGAGATTAACATCCGCATCATGCGGCACAGCAAATTTGATTGTGGTAGCATTTCTAAATGGATTGGGGAAATTGGGCATGAGCATAAATCTCGCTGGTCCTCCTGCGACCCTATGCTCCTCAACACCCACATAAACAGGTGTATCAGTGGTGAATTTTATGGCAAACTGCGCCCTTATCTCGTTGGCATATGTATCGTAAGCACCGTCATAGTTATACTGAATACCTATTGAGCCATCCTGGTTTTCTATTCCAGTGGTGAAGTCTGTTTGAGTGGGTGCTGTTTTGTACTGTATTACAATCTCTCCGTCACCTGTAAGTGTGGTATTGTAGGCAGGGTCATAGAGAATGATTTCAAAGTCTTCAGGAGAAGTGGAGCCATAATGATACACATTATTCCACTCCACAATTACCCTGTGCGCTGTGGTGTCATAGTAATAGTATATTTTTCCACTTCCTGAGGAAGTTGGGTTTAAATCATCCCATACACCTGCTATAATATTGTTTGGGGCCTGAGAGTTTGGCATGGATGTATTTGAATATGCATGACTGGCAATCTGTCCAAGTCCAAGCCAACCGTTGGAGCAAACACTTATGGTATTGTAATCATTACCATAATACTTGAAAGTAAATGGAAGTTGTATCTGGCTTGTTCCATCATCGCTATCAGAGGCGGCAACCAGTGAACCAATGCTACTAATTTCTATCCAGTTATAATCCGGGCTCTCCGAGTAACCGTCAAACATATCATAAGCATAGTAACCGTATGCATCAGGTCCTGTGTACCTGAGTTTTGGATCTCCTACTGCAAACGGAATAATGAACGTATCCACATAGGCACCTGCATTGGCGGTTATAACCAATGTAAGGTCAAAGGATACGCCTATTTCAGCATCTGAAGCAACTGAAATAGGATAGGTACCCTGTGCAACTGAATCTGTATATATGTCTCCGAAGTTCACCATAGAATCCGTGATAACAACTGATGGAGAAGGAGAACTCAATATACCCACGACTCCACTCGCCACATCTCCAAAGTTTTTAATGCTGACATTCAAAACTACATTTTCACCCGGATCTGCAAACCCGTTACCGTTACCACCAGAATCATCCATATTATAAGACTCGAGAGCAAGAGAAGTAGGAGCTTCAGGAGGTGAAACTCTTATATCATCAACGTACCATCCCTCATGCTGAACAGAACCATCTGATGTTCCTCTGAAGCGAATGAGTATGGGGGTACCGGGCGTTATACCAGAAAGTGATATCTTCTCAAGATGCCAATCTGCGGCCCCTGTATAAGAGGTAATCTCTGTCCATGTATTACCACTATCTACTGAATATTCAATATACCCATAGTCATATCCATTCTCAAAATCATACCAGGTCCAGAAGGAGAGTTTAGCATCTGGTCCAACCTTTATATAAGGTGTTATAAGGGAGGCGTTTGCGTTGCTTGGATAAGAACCTGTTCCCTCATCACCAAAGTAGAAGGAGTGAAGAGGAGAATGTGCTCTTCTTGTGCTCACATGCCACGGATTTTCATAGGTCCAGTTTACAGTATCTGAATCTTCAACCTCTGTGTAATATCCAACGGTGCCAATAAAGAGGTGGAATGTGTCGTAGAATTCATATCCATCACCCTGGAGGTAAAGATAAAACTCTGCCATGTATGGGTCCGGACATGCCGAATCTATAACAATATGATACGGTATAGAAGGTGTGGCTGTATTCCCGGCACTTATATCACCATAACTTGCAGTATCTCTTGTAATCATGATATAACCATCGTTACTCGAAAGGATACCATGTACACCGTGAATATCCTCATGCCCTGTGTTCTTTATGGAAATATCAAGGTCTATAGCCTCACCAGGCTGCGCCACATGGTCACCATTATCCTGTGATAATGTATCCTGCACGTTTATATGTGAACGAACTAAAACAGGTGCATATACTGTAAATGACAGATTGGAAACAGTGGTATCAACTGCACCTGTATCTGAGTATATAAACATTACCTGCATTGGTATTATATGTCCATCTTCCAGCAAATTGGACACAGAGAAGTTATAAACAGGTGCACCCAGCACAGAGTCATGAGATGCAATATCTCCAAAATACGCTGAATCCTGAGTTATTGAAACCATTGTATCAGATGTTGAAAGATAACCTACAACTCCTGTAGCCGGATCTTCTCCCCAGTTCTTGGCAAGCACAGAAAGATTGATACTTTCACCAGGATTTATTCTTCCATTGCCGTTTCCTGATGCATCATCAATTGTAGTATTGAGAACCGACACATATGCACCAGCACCGGAAGGTATTGCAAATGTTTCAGATGGTTTATGGTTATAACCGGTAACTGTTATATAAACAGTGTCAGGCGTAGTTGTGGTTATTGTTAGAGTTGCTGTACCTGTGGCATCAGTGTATTTTGCATCAAGTATAACACCATTTTGCACAGCAGAGACAAGTGCTCCTTCCACTACCCCATTATTATCACTCACAGTCACATCAAAGTTTACAGTACCGAATGGCACTGTGGGAGCATGGCTTACATTAAATGTATACGGTACGTGCGTGTAAATATACATAGAAGGGTCGCCAAAGAGATTGTACATCTGGAAATACCTTATGGTTTGAACATTGCCCGTATTATCACCATAATGGTTATAGAAATCCATCTTGGCAGCATCAATTGCTCCCATCACCCATACGTAGCCTGTATCAAATATTTCATCAAACATTCTCCTTTGGAGAATATCGTCTTCATCCCACAAAGAGGTAACAGAAGAGCCAAAGGCTGCTGCCGCTCCCTTATTAGGGGCCCTGAGCCATGCCTCCTGATAACACTCATCTACTGTATAACTACCGGTCAAACAGGCATATGTCTGCTCAAATGGAGTTTTTATACCGTTGGTTAAATTACTATAAATATCGCTTACACTGTACTGCAAATCACTATAATCTGCCCAACCCGTTTCACTGCCATGACCTGAGTAGGTTAAAAGTGCTCTACCGTCGTTTACTGTATTGGTAATAATGGTTGGGGCGCCGGTTGTGTAATATGCAAAAAGACTATCTGCAATCATTCCATAGTTTCTTACAATATTCATACAGTAAAGATGCGTGCCCTCTGCAACCGTATGATAGCTTCCGTCAGCGCTCGCTATAAAGAACGCCTTCTGTGCCCAGGCTGTATCTGCACCCCACAAAGTTTTTTCATATGTAATAACCTTTCTTACTATTACTCCCACCATTGAATCTGTGGTGGCAGAAAATCTTCCAACATAAATATCAGGGAAATAATCAGTTCCCTCAAGCGTAGAATATCCAAGGTCATTGGCAGGATTGTCCTCTGCATTTGACCACCAGTTGGAAATATCATTCACATCCCCAACGAGAAGAACAAACGTTGGAGGAACTGTCCAGTTGTTATAAGCATTCTGAATGTACTGTTTTACAGTTAGAGTATCTCCAGAGGGTATGGAATCGGGAATTGTGGCCACTGTTACATGATAACCCATCTGCTTTTTCCATGTAATAAAACTCTGAAGACTATCAAGATAAGCAGAAGGAGTAATGATAAGATACTCCACGGGCAGTTGAGGATTAACCTTTTGCTCAAACACTCCGTAATTCAACACCTTACGGGACAACATATTCTCAAAGAAGGGTGAGTATTTCCTCGCTATGTCAGATATTGCCTTTGCAACATTTCCACCTTCAAAATCTATTCTCAATTTTATATTGCTTATCACCTCAATCATCCCTCTTGCAGGATTATACCGCACTGGATAAAACTCAATCTGGTACAACTCGTGTCCTCTTATTATACCAGCCCTTTTTACCTTAACAATATTATCAGGCCAGAATGCATCGGTAGAATAAAGTTCCCTGTCCATTACGAGATGAGGCTTTGCTCCCTTTACTTTAGGGACAGGTGGATAAGATGGCATAATGGGATATTCCATGCCAGCGTCCTTTAGGCTGTAAACTTTCTTTGAAGCACTGACAATTTCAAAATTTACCTCTGCACCCTGTGGCACTTCTATAAGTCGTCTTATAACAGGAAGATTTGGCTTTCCTACGGTGGTAATCTCACCTATATCCCTGTCTTTCAGGTAGAATCTTGTGAAGTTCTTACCATCCAGGGTATAGGTATCGTAGTATATATCCCCTGTATTTATGCGGACTACCATCCCTGTGCTGGATTTATCCAGCACATCCACTTTCCTCGCTCCCCCCGCAGGGAGTACTCCCGCATTGAGCATACCCACAAGGAGTATGCCTGCTATTACGCGGTACCACTTCATACAACACCTCCTAAAATTTAACTATTTTCGGCTTAAAATCTTTTGCCTCTTCGGGCGTTAAAAGAGCATACGATGCAATAATAAGAGAATCCCCCACCTCTCCCATTCTCGCTGCTGCGCCATTTAGAACAATCTCCTTACCCTTTCCTCTAATGACGTATGTAGAAAATCTTTGACCATTTGTCATATTGTATATTTCAACTTTCTCACCCTCAAAGAAACCGACTTCATCCAGAAGTTCCTCTCCAATTGTTATACTGCCGTTGTAGTAAAGTTTTTTATCAGTCACTTTGACATTATGAAGTTTTGCTCTAAGCATAAAGAGCATCATATCCCAACCTCCATATTATCAATTAAACGTGCTCTACCCACATACACTGCGAGTGCGATAAGTTCTCTTCCTTTAATTTTATCTACTGGCTCAAGGGTATATTTATCCACTATCTCTATATAATCTATCTTTTTGACGCTTTCAAAACCACTTATAAACTCCTCCATTTTCCTCTTTATCAGGGAAGCATCCCGCTCCCCGTTTTTTATAAGTTGCATAGCAAGTTGAAGGGATTTATACAGACAGGTAGCATCTTTACGCTCATTTTCAGACAAATATACATTCCTCGAACTCATCGCAAGTCCATCTTTTTCTCTAACAATCTGACATGGAATTATTTCCACATCAAAATTAAGGTCCTTTACCATTCTCTCAATCACTCTATACTGCTGGTAATCCTTTTTACCAAAATAGGCCCTGTGAGGCTTTACTATGTTAAACAATTTACTCACGACGAGACAAACACCGTCAAAATGCCCCGGCCTTTTAGCCCCACATAATCCCTCTGTTAACTTACTCACATGAACAGAGGTAAGACTCTTCTCAGGATACATCTCACTATCAGGCGGGACAAACGCAAAATCCACCCCCTCTCTTTCTAAAAGTGAAAGGTCCCTATTCACATCCCTTGGATAGTCTCTGTAATCCTCATTCGGGCCGAACTGTGTAGGATTTACATATATAGAAACAATAACAACATCGTTTTCCGAACGAGCGCATCTAACAAGCGATAGATGCCCCTCGTGCAAATAGCCCATTGTTGGGACAAAACCGATTTTTTTACCTTCACCTCTTAAAGTATCAGCAAGTTCCTGCATTTTGTTAACAGTACTTATTACTTTAATTGAAGACATTCTCTTCCCCCGGGAATCTACCTTCTTTTATATCCTCTGCATATTTTTTAATAGAATCTCTGAAAATATCGTAACCATTTGCATACTGCCTGACAAAACGAATATTCAGGTCTTTGTAGAGCCCCAAAATATCATAAATGACGAGTATCTGTCCTGCTGTATATCTGCCTGCACCTATTCCTATCACCGGCACAGAAACCGCCTCCTGGACCTCCCTGCCAAGTGACTCTGGTACCATCTCAAGAACAATAGAAAAAACTCCGCTTTCCTCAAGTACTCTGGCATCTTCTACGATGCGTTCTTTTGTTTTCCTGTCCTTTCCACGCAATCTATATCCACCAAATATATTCTTATACTGCGGCGTCATTCCCAGATGTCCCATAACCGGTATCCCAAAAGAAACAAGTTTTTTTATAAGTCCAGCAACTTCCCTTCCACCTTCAATTTTCACTGCATCGGCCCCGGCTTTGATAAGCCTAATAGCATTATTTATTCCAACTTCAATACCTGCCTGATAACTACCAAATGGCATATCCGCAATAATTAAAGGCGTCTTAAGTCCACGACTTACTGCTTTTGTATGATATACAACATCTTCAATGCTCACACCCAGTGTATCCGTTTCCCCCTTAACGACCATCCCCAGAGAATCTCCCACGAGCACACCATCAACACTTCCTGAGTCTTCTATAATCCTCGCAAAGGTATAGTCATAACAGGTAAGCAAAACCAGTTTTTCACCTTTTTGTTTCTTCTTTAAAAAATCTCTAACAGTGATCTTCCTCATTGAAAAGGAAAGAAATCCTCTACTTTCTTTACTCTTCTCACAAAAGCGGCAAGTAGCTTTATAATATTATCAAGGTCGTCGAGATTTACCATTTCACAGGGAGTATGCATATATCTATTTGGTATGGACACAAGCCCTGTCGCAACTCCTGCCCTTGTTACCTGTATGGCATTGGCATCAGTTCCGGTTCCACGAGGAATTGCTTCCACCTGATAGGGAATTTTCTCCTCTTCAGCAGTCTTAACCAGAAGTTCAAAGACTTTTGGATTAATGTTGGGGCCACGTGCAATTACCGGACCTTTTCCAAGTTGGATATCACCAAAACGGTTTTTATCCATACCAGGATAATCTGTTGCAAATGTAACATCCACTGCTATGCCAATATCAGGGTCTATGCCAAAAGCACTCGTTCTGGCACCCCTTAAGCCTATTTCCTCCTGCACCGTTGCAACTGCGTATAATGAAGCGTTAAGTTTTTCAGCCTCATTCTTAAGTTCTCCAAGTGCCTCAAGCACGATAAATGCCCCCACTCTGTTGTCAAATCCCCTTGCCACAGCCATTTTCCCCTGGAGTCTCTCGTAGTAGTAATCTATAACTGCAGGTGCACCAATTTCAACGAGTTTTTCTGCTTCCTTTTTAGAAGACACCCCTATATCTATGTGCATACTTTCCATTGATGTAACCTTGTCCCTTTCCTGCGGTTGAAGAAGATGTATGGGTTTCTTGCCTATCACTCCTTTTATAAAACCCTTTTTACCTTTAATAATAACTCTTTGCCCCTGAGGGATCTGAGCATCCCATCCCCCAATTGGAGCAAATCTCAGGTATCCATTTTCGTCTATATATGTAATCTGGAGACCTATTTCATCTATATGGCCTGCGAACATAATTCTGGGACGTTTTCCCTCATTCAATATTGCAATAGAGTTACCATGAAGGTCCCCCTTTACCACATTTGTATACTTTTTAGCCCTTCTCCTCCATACAGAAACAGCATCTTCCTCATAACCAGATGGGCTCATGGCATCTACAATTTCCCTCAGAAACTTTTCTCTATCCTTCTTCATCCCGTTCCTCCTCTTCTTTAAGTATTAAGTATTTAATTTTATAGCAGTCCTTCCCTATATGCAACCTAACGCTATTTCTCAAAAATAATTGCACCGAAGGGTATGATGTTTCCTCAATAAAAGCCAACCAGAAAAGGTATAAAAAAACCACCAGGAAAGAGAAGACACTTATATTAAATGACCTTCAAGAACTAACAGGTTATT
>JALVYB010000034.1 GCA_027038175.1 Caldifarciminota bacterium
GCCACTTGGAAAGCTGCTCATATTATCCTGCATTACTATAGTGCTTCCCTGCAGGATCCCTATTGCAAGAAAGATACTCAACAGATTCATAGAAAACCTCCCTTTTGCCATTTTATATAACAATTTTCATGCCAGTAGGAAAAGGAACACAAAAATCACTGATACTAAAGGTAATTTAAAAATCCACAAGTCACAGTGGTGTCGAAAAATCGGACACTTAGAGATACTTCTAATAACCTTTTGCACAACAAGGACTTAGAGTGACGAATATTAAACTACAACCATCTCTCTCTTTTATACCAACTGAAAGCCCTTAAAAGGGCTTCTTCAGAAGAGGTAAATTCGTTTAAAATTTCTCGTTTAATAAGTTCATTTGAGGCAAGCCATTTATACTGTCTGAGCTCTCTGAGTTTTTCTCTTGTAATCATACTCTCCTTTCCTGTAATTCCGGCGTAATACTCTCCGAGAAAAGAGAAAAAGACTGCCACTACTTCAGGAACCTTTATGTGAAAAAGATATTTCTTCCCCATAATTTTCTTAATCGTATCACTTAACTTCTGTGGTGAAAAAACCTCTCCATTATTTACAAAATATGTCCTGTTGCTGATATCTTTTTCAATTGACCTCAAAATTACCTCCACAAGGTCACCAACATATATAATATTGAAAAGAGGCCCTTTTCCAATACTCAATGAAATACCATTTTTTACCATTTTAAAAAGTAAAAGTGTTTCCCTATCCCCTTCACCAAATACTGCAGAAGGCCGAAGTATAATGTATGGTATTCCACTTTTTTTGACATAATCTTCTGCGATTTTTTTACTCAAACCATAAAAACTCACCGGTTTTGGCATATCATCTTCTGTAAGGGGTTTTTCGCGGGATGGCCCTGCTGCACTCTGGGAACTTAAAAAAACGATTTTCTTAACCTGTTCTCTATCTAAAGACATAAGAAGATTACGGGTTGTATAAATATTACCCTTTTTAAATGCTTCAAAACGTCTCCCCTTTATCACCCCTGCGATATGAATTACGTACTCGACCCCGTCCCCTACATCCTTGAGCGTGTCTATATCAAGATAATTTACCCTCTTCACCTCAACATTCTGACTGTCCTTAAAATTCACAAAATCAGGATTTCTCGTGAGTATTCTTATCCTGTAACCTCTCTCAAGGAGTGCTTTGGTTACATGACGTCCTATGAATCCAGTGGCACCTGTAACAAGAACAGTCCCTTTAACTCCCATATTATAATTATTTTTAAACCCATCCGTATCTCATAACACAAGATTGCATCAATTTTTATAAGCAATATTGCGACCATTTGAACGAGCCTTAAAATAGATGTAAAATTTCTTTAATTATGAAAGAGATTGTTCTAATTCTGGTGAGTATAGGACTTCTCATTTTATTCATATTCGTGGTACTGTATATAAGGCTTCTCCTTATTGCTAAAGAGAGGACACAGGAATCAATTAATGCACTTAAAGGAGAAAAGATTCTGCTTTCGGAAAAGGCTGCCAACTTTTTTGGGCATAAAAGTGCTAAAGTTAAACAGATTCGAGGGAATGGATTTCTCGCATTAACAGACAAAAAGATATACTTTAAAATGTGGCTCCCCAACAAAACATTAATTATCCCTCTTACTTCTATAATAGAGGTACAAAAAGTAAATGCTTTCCTTGGGAAGACTAAAGCAAAACCGCTCTTAAAAATAATTTTTTACAGAAATAACGGCTTAAGGGACGAAGTAGCCTGGCTTGTGCAGGAACCTGAAAAGTGGATTTTCAGGATTAATAAACTGCTAAGAAACCTCTAATGGCACAGATAAGCGTTATTGGACCATCAAACCCATCGGATAATGTATACCAACTTTCATATAGGTTAGGGACAATCATAGGTAAATCCGGGCATATTTTAATAACCGGTGGTAGAGGAGGAGTGATGGAAGGTGCCTCGTGTGGTGCTAAGGAAGCAGGGGGAATAACTGTAGGTATCTTGCCTCTCGGTACAGAGATGGCAAACAAATGCGTTCTTATAAAAATTCCGACCTTTATGAATGAACTCAGAAACTTCCTCGTGGTGTCTTCTGCAGATATTGTGGTCTCTGTTGGGATAAGTGACGGGACACTTATAGAACTTGCAATTGCCCACAAGATGAAAAAGCCTATAATATCATTTATATTACCGGAAAAGTTCCATTTTTTATCAACTCACGTTATGAAAAGTGGAGAGTTATCTAAATTTGAAACCATTTTAAAGAAATATGATAGATGAGAGGGACCTTGACTTCCTTCCTGAATCACCAGGTGTTTATATATTTAGAAATGGGAAAGAAGTTCTATATGTTGGAAAAGCCATAAATATAAAAAACAGGGTCAATACCCACAGAATTAACAATGCCCCTTTTTATCTCAAATCCAATAGGATTGAATATATTTTAACCAATACAGAGTCTGAGGCACTCCTTCTTGAGGCAAATCTCATAAAGCAGTACAAGCCAAAATACAACGTGAGACTCACAGATGACAAAAAATACCCCTATATAGCCATAACCAAAAACGAACCATATCCAAGGATATTTCTTACACGCAACCTGCTTCTAAAAGATGCGGATATTTTCGGGCCATATATGAGTGCAGGTTCCATAAGAAAAGCCCTTAAAATGTTACGTGAAATTTTCCCGATTCGAAACTGCAAATACAAACTCCCTTCAAAGAGAAAGATAAATCCGTGTATTGAGTATCATATGGGGCTGTGTGATGCCCCATGTGTAAAAAACAGTGTACAGCAGGAAGTTTATCAAAAAAACGTTGAAAACATCAAAAAAGTATTGCTCGGAGATTTAAAACCTGTAATAGAATACCTGCAGAATGAGATGAAACAGGCTGCAGAAAACCTGAATTTTGAATATGCCAGGATTCTTAGAGATAGAATAAGCGCTCTCCATGAGTTGAAATACCACTTTTACATATCAAGCCTCAAAGAAGGAGCGATTGACATAATAGGCATGTTCCAGACAACAAAAACGGCATACTTCTACATGATGTTCTATAGAGACGGTAAAGTAATGAACACGGCATACTTTAAAGTTGAAAAAACTATGAAGGCCCCTGATGATGAAATATTGTCAGCCTTCTTAAGCCAGTTTTATTCCTCACTATCCTCATCCCCGGAAAAGGTCATTATACCTATTATCCCCAAAAACAAGAGCCAACTTGAAAAGACCTTTGGATTTAAAATAGGATTACCTGACAAAACGTTCGGAAAAACAATGGAACTTGCCATGAAAAACGCAGAAGAGGTTGCACTACAGGAAGAGAAGAGGAAAAAGCGTGTACACCCTGCACTTTTAGAACTTCAAACTGCTTTTGGACTTAACAGAGCACCAGAGAGGATAGAATGTGTAGATGCGTCTCAACTCTTCGGTAGTTTCAGAGTAGCATCCCTTGTTGTTATGGAAAATGGGAAATTAAAGAAAAAGTATTACAGGCGGTATAAAATTAAAAAAGAAGAAGGAAAGGATGATTTTACAATGATTTACGAGGTAACGCTACGAAGGTTTAAAAGAGCCCTTAAGGATAAAGAAAAAATGCCAGACCTTTATATTCTTGATGGTGGTCTTTTGCAACTTAAAGCAGCCTTAAAGGCAAAATATGAACTGGGGATACAGGACGTTTTCTTTGCGGCATTTGCCAAGAGATTTGATGACTTCTATCTTGAGAGTGGGAGAAGGGTAATGCTACCTGTAAGGTCCTTTAGCCTGAAACTTATGAAATTGCTTCGAGATGAAGCACACAGATTTGCTATAAGTTTTCACAGAAAGTTAAGGAATAAAGAATCGTTTAAAGACTTTCTTGACTTCCTCCCTGATATAGGACCAAAACGAAAAAAGGCACTAATA
This sequence comes from Caldifarciminota bacterium, assembly GCA_027038175.1. Lineage (GTDB taxonomy): Bacteria > Hydrothermota > Hydrothermia > UBA1063 > CAJXJZ01 > CAJXJZ01. The sequence goes on from JALVYB010000034.1 coordinate 3,905, forward strand.
GAGCATTTTGGGAGTTTGAAAAAAATTAGAGAGGCTACAATTGACGAATTAAAAAACGTACCGGGATTTGGTGAAAAACTGGCAGAAAAGCTTTATAATTTCCTTCATGGAGATTAAAAAAGCACGCATACTCTTTACCAACATTTTTTATATTTACATAAATGGAGTGGGTATCCTTATAGACAGCGGGTATCCTGTCTCAGAAAAAAGGTTTATGGAAAAAATTAAAAACTTCGGCAAAATAGATTATTTAATACTTACACATACCCATTTCGACCATGCCGGAAACGCTATATATTTAAAGCGTATGGGAGCCAGAATAATTGTACATGCCTACGAAGAAGATTGGCTTAAAAGGGGAGAAACTCCAAGGCCCCCTGGTACCGATATTATAGGAAAGACTGTGATGCGATTCTCGTCTCTCAGGTCATTTAAATTCCCTGAAGTAGAAGCGGACATAGTAATTACTGACACGACTAAAATAAATGGCATTAAGATCGTTCATACGCCTGGGCATACTCCAGGCTCTGTTACAGTGGTTTATAAGGACATGGCTTTTTGTGGTGACCTTATAATGAACCTTACTTTTAGGCCATCGTCACACTTTCCCATTTTCGCACATAACATAGGACTGGTAAAAGAAAGTGTAGAGAAACTCAAGGATATGGGAGTTAATATGTTATATCCTGCTCATGGCAAGCCCGTGGCTTTAGAGGATTTAAAACTTTAAAATAACTTTCGCCCTCTTGTTTGTTCATCTTTCAACTTTGCCTTATTGTAAGAAGGTATGAAAGACGTGTATGCCATAATTACAACCTCGGAGGGAATGTTATCACCTGAAACATTGCCACTTGCTCTCAAAGCCGTATGGAGGAGGCTATTGCCGTACTCGGTTGGGGGTACTTTCTGGTGTGAAGATTTAAACGATAAGGAGATCCAGCAACTTACACGACTTGGATTTAAAATAGTAAAACAAAAGGCCTATATAGAGAAAAATTTTGTGTTCTACAAACAGCCTCTTGAAAATATAAACCCAATGCCTGAAAAGAGAAAACGTCGATTTACCTCATCCGGGATTGGAGTAATTATAGGTGTTAATGATGTTTCAGACGAAAAAAAGTTCTTTGATTTTGTAAACTACTTAAGAGAAGGAATTAGGCTATTCAATGGACATCTGTTGGGGGGAGGCACATTAAAGAACAACTTTTACCTCACAGGATTCATACCGTCCGGGAATATTTATCTGCTCCAGGAAGCCCTGCATGCCATGAAAATGGCTCTCGAGGTCTATGACCTTCCTACAAGGGCAATTTTCTACCTTTCACATTTTGATACACTCGGCTATGAAGGAAAGGAGATTCACATATTTGACAGGTATTTTGTAGAACTTATCGAATCTATATGGAACCTTGAAGATTTTGAAATCGTAGCAGAAAAAGAGTTGCTTGAGAAATACCCCTCCATGCGCACTGGACTTCTGTTTAATCCACAACCTGTAAAATTGCTTGATAAAAACTTTTACAAAATACAGGGGATTTCCCGCCGCATAGACATATCCAAAAGAATAGTGGACCGCAGGGAAGAATTAAGTAAACTCCAGAAATACGCTGAGGAGTGTCGAAAGAGCCAGAGATTCACAGTTATTGGGATAAGCGGGCCATTTGGCATCGGAAAAACCAGTCTTGCACTTGAATTTCTCAGAGCCACAATAGCCCGTGGTGTCGATAATATAGATACCTATTTTGTAGATTTTGAGAGAGGCTTTAGAACACCTTTATATGGAATTAAGAAAATCTTTGAGTCTATTTCTCCCACACCCGATTTCAATGTGCCATCTTCTGACCCATTTTACATTAACGCCAGACTGGGATATGTCATTTTAAAAGAACTTGTTGAAAAGGGAAAGGTAGAAAGCGACATTCCAGGTTCTACCACACTTACACTCATAAAAGTTGGACTGAGCAAATACTTTGAATACATACAGAAACCCGTAATCGTGGTCCTTGACGATATTGAATTTATGGATAGTGTCTCAAGAGAAATTCTATTTGAGATTTTCAATAGGTCAATAAACTTTTTAAGCCCCATTACAGTAATACTAACATCAAGAAAGGATGCATTTTTCAATGGCATAAAAAATATAAAAGATATAATAAAACTTGGTCCTGTAGAATATACGGAACCCGGTATCGTGCATATGGTGTTGAAAGATGAGGTAGATAGTAGTGTGGCGAAATACATTTACAAAATTGCTGGCGGTCACCCGTTTTACATAGAACAGATAACAAAGTATTTAAAAGAAGAAGGCATTATTGGTAAAAAAGACGGTGCTTATAAACTTCTAAAGAAACCTCCGCCCAAACTGAGCGCAGGTGAGGTTATACAAAAGCGTATGAAATCCCTGGGTGAAGATATAAGTTACATACTTGATATAGCGACATTACAGGATGCTACCCTGCCTCTTAGTTTCTATTCTGCTATACTGGAAAAGGAGGAGAGTATATTTGTATCACCTACAAATGAGATAAACAGAAATACACTTATGTTACAACTTATAGATAATCTTAACGAGGTTTTCTATATCTCAAGATTTGCCCTGTTCAGGAAGATCCATCTTCACAATCTCCTTGGAGACACCAAGAAAAGTTTGCATAAAAAGATTGTTGAAGTTATCGAGAATAGGTTTAAAGACAATCTCCAGATGTTTTATCCCGTACTTGCACACCATTCTAAAATGGCAGGGCTCAAAGATAAAGAACTTAAATACTTAAAAGAACTTTATAAGGAAGCACGGGATATGAACATCCTGCCTGACTGTATAAAATACCTTGGAAGACTTATTGAAATAGACCCAAGGAACAAAAATAGATATCTCAGGGAACTTGCAGACGCATACAGCGACTCTGGAGAATGGGATAAAGCCATTAGCATATTTGATACATTAATTGAAACAACTGATGATCCAGGAATTCTGTCTTTCGCATACAGAGAAAAGGCACATATTGAGACATTTAGAGGAAATTTTGAAGAAGCACATAAATTAATAGATATGGCAATGGGAGTTGCTTTAAAATCACGTAACTTTGCAGATGTTGCAGGTGCCTACCTTACAAAAGGCACTATCTTCTGGGCCCAGGGGAACATCCAAAAAACTCTGGAAAACTACAAAAAAGCCCTTGAAACCGTGCTTACTCACAATATACAGGGGAGAAACTGCATAATTTACGGAAATATGGGTTTTATAATGTACGAATTAGGTAAAATGGATGATGCTGCCAAGTGGTATTTTGAGGCCCTACAACACTGTAAACAGGAAAATGATTATGGCACACTGGCCAACCTTTATGGTAATATTGCAGGATTATATGAGCGAAGAAAGAACTTCGAAGAAGCAAAAAAATACATTGTCTACTCACTGGATATTGCGAGACAAAAGGGATTTTTGCAATACGAAGCCCGTGGGCATCTTCAACTCGCATCCATTTACATGCAAACAGAAAAGTTAGAAGATGCAAAGGAAGAAGCCAGCATCGCACTCTCTCTTTTCAGGGAGATAGGGGATGTCCTTGGCATATTTAAAACCCTGCTTTCTCTTGGAAAGATAGCGTATATGGCAGGCGACACATCTCACGCAATTGCTCACTTTGTCCACGCCTTAAACGAGGCAGATAGATTGAATAACCCATCACTCAAAATAGACGCATATATGGAACTTGCAAAGGTACATGAAGATGACAGGTCAATAAAGTACCTGGGACTGGCTTACAGGGAAGCCTCTTCCTATCATATATACGACAAACTCGTAGAGGTTGCAATTCAACTTGCGAGGAAATTTAAGAAGCAGGAAAAAATGAACGAAGCCCTTCGTACTCTCAAAGATGCAATTGTAAGAGTTGATGAGGCACACAAAAACGCTCTGAAAGAAGAATTAGAGCGTCTGAGGAGATAGTCTTAAAGAGCCCTTAAAAAGGATTCAATGAGCCTCAGAGACGTTTTCTTTCTATAATAAGCAGTAGAGCGCTGGTCGTCAATAGGTCTTATATAGGGCTCATAATCCTTCTTAATACTGTCAATGAATTGCCCGTCTATCTCTTCTGTTTTCTTTCCTACAACCTTCCTTTCAATTTCTATTACTCTCACGGGGAAAGGAGCCACAGCACCTAAGGATATACGGAAATCCTCTATAATGCCATTTTCTACTTTTGCAATCCCGGCAAATGAAAGTTTTGAGAGTGCATTTGCTTTTCTCGTACCAACTTTCCTGTAAAAATAATGAGTGTATTCAGGCACTTTAAACCTTATTTCATATATTATTTCATCTTCTCTCCTATCATTCTTCCCTGGTCCTTTTATAAACTCATAAATCCTCAGAGTCCTTTTTCCTTTCTCTGAAAGTAGGACTACATTCGCATCAAGAACGTACAGAGGGGGTAATGTGTCCCCTGCAGGAGATGCGTTACCTACATTACCGCCAATCGTTCCTATATTTCTTATTCCAGGTGATGCCATCAACCTTACCGCTTCTTTCAATACCACCGGAATGTCACTGTGTCCCTCAATATCCGAAAGAGGTGTTGCGGCTTTTATAATTAACTCATCATCTTCTCTATAAATACCTCTGAGTTCTGGAAGATTTGCAATGAATAAAGGTGCAGCAGGGAAAGAAGGCGTGAGATTTTTCCATCTTTTGTATCTAACCATGAGGTCTGTACCACCTGCAACCGGTATATAATTCTTGCTTGCCATCAAAGAAAGTGCCTCATTGAGAGTTTTTGGGATTACGCCTTCCATAATTTTTCTCCTCTTTTTGCGGCAAGTTTAACACCATCAATGATCATCTGATATCCGGTACATCTGCACAGATTTCCTGAAATAGCCTCTCTTATCTCTTTGTCTTCTGGATTAGGATTATTCTTCAAAAGTGCGTATATTGAAATCACAAATCCTGGCGTGCAAAAACCGCACTGAACGGAACCTGCATCCAGTAAGGATTCCTCTATAATCCTGTATTCCTCTGTTTTTCGCAGTCCCTCAATGGTTATTATTTCTTTTCCCATAACATTGGCAAAAGGCACAAGGCATGAATGTACAACCCTGCCATCAAGCAATACTGCACATGCTCCACATTCTCCCTCACCACATCCTTCCTTTACCCCAATAAGTCCAAACTTCTCTCTCAAGACATCTAAAAGCCTTGATGCGGGATTTGCTTCGACTTCAACTTCTTCACCATTAAGTTTAAACCTCACTTTCATTCTTTTTCTCCATTATTGTTAACAATTTCTCTGGCCTTATCGGAATTTCATAAAGGTCAATCTGAAGTGCATCTTCAACTGCCGCACACACAGCAGGTGCGGCACCTACAAACGTCAACTCACCGGCACATTTTGCACCAAAGGGACCATGCTCATAGGGTTGAGACACAAGGTCTGTTTCAAATAAAGGTGCATCTAAAGCAGTTGGCACTATATAATCTGTTATCGTCCTCTGCATGAACCTCCCATCTTTTTGTTCCATCACCTCCAAAGTAGCATAACCTATTCCCTGAAGCATACCACCGTGTATCTGACCCTCTATAATTTTCCTATCAAGGGGTGTCCCAAGATCAAACACAGCATAAGCCTTTTTCACGTCAATTTCATAGGTTATCGGGTCAACTTCCACCTCTATGACATTTGCCCCCCATGAATACTCCGGATAGGCATCTCCCTTAAATTTTTCCTGATCCCATTTTATATATTCTGGATGTCTGTACTGTTTCTCTACAACTATCTCTTCACCATCCACCCATTTCTCCTTAAGTTCCTTAGCCGCACGGTAAAGAAGACCTCCTACTATCATGGCCGTTCTCGATGCCACAGTGGGACCAGAATCAGGAACTCTATCTGTATCTGGATTTTCATATATAACATCCTCATAAGGAATACCAAGAACTTCTGCAACAACCTTTCTAAGGGTCGTCTGGGGTCCCTGCCCCATATCAACGTTTGATATGAGTATTTCAACCTTGTTATCTTTTCTCTTTTTCAAGCGTGCAATGCTCTTTAGTATTTCTTCTCCATTTCCTGTAAATCCACACCCATGGAGAAACATGGAAAATCCAATACCGTATAACTTCTTACCTTCCTTTTTTTCTTTTTTCTTGCTGTAGTAGTCTGACATAGAAAGGACTCTATTTACAATTTCAGGCAATCGCACCTCGTTTCTCAAAAGACCTCCAGTCGCAGTCGTATCACCCTTTCTGTATCTGTGAGAGAGTTTGAATTCAACAGGGTCTCTCCCCAACCTCTTTGCAACATGATTCATGAATGTCTCTATTGCAAATATAGACTGAGGAGCGCCAAATCCACGAAAAGCGCCCATTGGAACGATGTTTGTGGCAACTGCCTTACCTATCACCCTGACATTGGGAATGCTGTATGCACCTGTTGCAGCAAACATACCCCTCTGAAGGACAACAGATGAGAGCCCTGCATAAGAACCAGCGTTTAAAATAATTTCTACCTCAATACCAATTACTTTTCCATTTTTAACGGCGCCCTTTATTCTTATGTGAGAGGGATGTCTTTTTGTGGTGAACTCTACATCTTCCGCTCTGTCATATACAAGTTTGACAGTCTTGCCCGTTTTATACGCCCCAAGAGCAGCAATACCCGCTATCTGCGATGGATACTCCTCCTTGCCACCAAAGCCGCCTCCTGTTGTAGTCTGAACTACTCTAATTTTATCAGGCTTAGTATCAAACTCCTCTATTAACGCATTTTTCACGTAAAAGGGACACTGCATAGAACCAAAAACCTCTATCCTGCCATTATTATACTTCGCTATCATGCCCTGAGGCTCAAGGTATATGTGTTCCTGAAAACCTGTTTTAAACTCCTCTTCAATTACCTCATCCGCCTCAGAAAAGGCATTCTCCACATCACCTTTCTCGAAGAAGTAATCAGCAAATAGGTTGTTTTCTCCATAAATAGGGGGTTTTTTATTCAAAAGGGCTTCCTCTACACTCAGAATTGCGGGTATATCCTCATATTCAATTTCAATACTTTCAGAAATCTCATAGACCTTTTCCCTTTCTGGACCTACGACAAGCAGAATAGGCTCTCCAAAGTAGTTCACCACATCCTCTGCAAGAAAAGGCCAATCATCAAAAATCATTTTTATCCTGTTTTTACCGGGAATGTCCTTTGCGCTTATAACATGATAACCTTCAGGTAACTCAGGTATCTTTATCGCTTTTATCTTCGCTCTCACTCTCTCTGAGCGAACAATTTTTCCATAGAGCATACCCTCTTCATAGTGGTCATCTACAAAGCGGGCAACCCCCGCAATCTTTTCTGACGCATCAAACCTTCTTACAGGTTTAGATATATCTCTCATCTTTCAATCTCTCTTTTATTATTTCAAAGTCTTCTGGTGTATCCATGTCTTTCAAAATTACATCAGAGTCAACTTCAAGGTAAAAAACTCCATACTTTTTTATAAAATCCTTGAGCGTGGAATTGGGTGGCTCTTTCAAGAGTTTTTCCCTTGCATTCTTCGAAATAAGCACGGGATGTCCTCCTCTTCCCTTATAAGAAGGGATTACAATCTCTTCATCCCTTGTGAGCAGTTTTCTATATATCTCCTCCTGAATCAGAGGACAATCACCTGGCACAATAAAAATCCTATCTGCAGAAATAGACTGAATACCTCTTAAAACAGATGAGAACATACCTTTTTGATAATCTGAATTGTAAACCATCTTTACCTTGTTGTAATTTTCAAGAACCTTCCTCATCCTTTCATGATAGCATCCTGTAACAATTACTATTTCATCCGCAACATTGTAAATACCTGAGAGGGTATGTTCAAGTATGGTCTTTTGCCCAATTTTCATAAGGAGTTTTGCCTCCCCCATTCTTTTTGAACATCCTGCTGCAGTTATTACAGCCCCAATTTTCATCAGAGTTTAAGTCCCTGTTCTTTTATTGCCTTGAGTACCTTCTCCGGAGTAAAGGGTGAGCTTTTAAGCCTTATGCCAATTGCATCATATACAGCATTGGCAATAGCAGGAATAGGACCATTTATACCAATCTCTGCAACCGACTTCGCTCCCATGGGGCCTGTTGGTTCATAGGTTTTGCATATTATCGTCTCAACTTCAGGAACATCTTTTATTGAAGGTATTTTATAATCCCAGAAAGAGGCATTCTTCAGTCTTCCCTGCTCATCAAAAATATAATCTTCCCAGAGCGCATATCCAATCCCGTTTACAGTTGCTCCTTCAACCTGCCCCTCCACAAGAACTGGATTTATTGGCTGGCCGCAATCGACTGCTGAAACGAACTTGAGAACCTCAATCCTTCCTGTTTTAATATCCACCTCCACCTCTGCAAATTGTGCCATAAAAGGTGGTGGCGATTCTAAACCTATATGGGATGCAACAGCCTGTATCTGGTGTTGATTCCTGCTATACATAGAGTACAAGGCAATATCCTCAAAAGACACATGCTGAGTCCTGTCCTCTGTATAAGCCACACCATTTTCAATGAATACAGCGTCCATGGGAACATTTAGCATCTCCGCTGCTACCTTAATAATCTCTTCCTTTATCTTTCTTGCGCATTTTAAAACTGCGCCTCCAGAGATATAGGTTGTACTTGAGGCATAGGCTCCCACATCAAACGGGGTAAAATCTGTATCAGAAGAGTAAACAATCATCTTATCGATAGATGTACCTATCTCTTCGGCTGCAATCTGTGCCAGTATGGTATCCGAACCTGTTCCTATATCTGTGGCTCCCACATGGAGATTGAATGAACCGTCTTCATTCATTTTTATATAGGCTGCCCCCATATCTATTTTTGGTATTCCAGACCCCTGCATTAAAATGGCAGCCCCCACACCGCGAACTTTATCTCCTTCTCTTAATTTCTTTCTCCGCTTTTTATACCATTCTATCCTTTCTGCGCCCTTTTCAATACACTCACTCAAAGCACATGACCTTATAACCTGTGCCACCCCCTCTTTTCCTTCGCCCAATTCCTCAAAAATAGGAGAGGTTTCACCTTTTTTTATGTGCCATTTCTTGAAAAATTCAAGAACATCGATACCAAGTTCCTCTGCAATCATATCAAGCATTACATTGAATCCAAAGTACCCCTGAGTTGCCCCGTAGCCACGATAGGCTCCTCCAACAGGGAGATTTGTATACACCGTATATCCCTCAAAGAGAAGATTTTTAATCTTATTAAATAGGGGCAACACCTTGGAGCCGGCATTTGCCATAACTGTAAGGGCATGGGGACCATAGGCTCCTGCATTCATAAGGGCTTTTAACTTTAAAGCCGTAATTTCACCTGTTTCCTTTTTAACACCTGCTTTATACCATGTAATCATCGGATGACGTGTTCTTGAAGATGTAAATACCTCACGCCTTGAAAGAACAACCTTTGATGGCTTCTTTGTAATCATGGTCACAAGAGCAACCACCTGCTCCAGGAATACCTCCTGCTTACCCCCAAAGCCTCCACCGATTCTTGGTTTTATAACCCTTATGTTCTTAAGTGGTATTCCAAGTACTCTTGAAACTATTCTCCTTGCATGAAAAGGGACCTGAGTGGTGGAGATAATATTTATTCTTCCCCTTTCGTCGTAAAAAGCCACAGCAGCGTGTGGCTCAATTGCACTATGACTGGCATACTGCACCTCAAATCTATGCTCAAAGACAATATCTGATTTCTCAAAAGCAACATCTACATCACCAAACTTTAGTTTAATGCCCGCTGCTATATTCTTACGAGGTTCATATATTGTGGGCAAAAGATGGTACGCATCCTGAGGTGGTACGGGCTCAGATTCCTGAGCCTTCTCAGGGTCAAGATTGTAAGGTAGTGGCTTATACTTTACCTTTATTTTCTTAGCAGCTTCCTGGGCAATCTCCCTTGTTCTGGCAGCAACTATAGCCACTCTATCTCCTACAAATCTTACTCGCTTATCCAGTATCCTTGTATCATAAGGAGAAGGCTCAGGGTAACCCTGCCCCGCCGTAGTATGAAGAGTCTGTGGTACATCTTTATAAGTGAGTACAAGTTCAACGCCGGGAGTGTTAAGAGCCTCCTCGGTGTCTATTTCCTCTATTTCTGCATGTGGATAGGGAGAATACAGAAATGCTACATGCAACATATCAGGCAGAGTAATATCTGCTGTAAATTTAACCTCACCCGTTGCAAGGGCAAGAGCGTCAATCTTTTTAACCTCTTTACCAACAACCTTAAAATCTCTATTCATTTTCACTCACCTTTTTTGCAGCAAGTTTAACAGCCTTTTTAATCTTTACATAACCTGTACATCTACACAGATTCCCATCCAGTGCTCTCTTGATATCCTCATCGCTTGGGTCTTTGTTTTCTTTTAGAAGTGCATAGGTGGCTATCACCATACCCGGCGTGCAGAAACCACATTGCACGGCTCCTGCTTCCACAAAGGCCTCTTCTATAGGATGGGGGTTGTGCAGCGTACCTATCCCCTTTACAGTGGTAATTTCATGACCCATTGCACTTGCTGCAAGCACCTGACAGGAATTTACAGGCTTTCCATCAAGTAAAACAACACATGCACCGCATTCTCCTTCTCTACATCCCTCCTTGACCTCCGTAAAACCATTTTCGCGCAAAACATCAAGAAGCACCTTATGTGCCTCAAAACTGATTTCTAACTCTTTGCCGTTTATCTTGAAAATTCCTTTCATTTCACCATCTCCAGTATTTTATAAATTCCCCTCTTAACCTCTACTTCAAAAAGCGTTCTCTGATATTCCGGGCTAAACTGCACTTTTCCATAGAACTCAACATTATCGAGAGAGAGGGATTCCACATGAATATCGTCAACCCTCTTACCAATAACTTGAGACTCAAGGACTGTTAATTTCTTGAACCTATCCTTACTTCCCACCACATAAAAAGTTGCTGCCTGAATTTCCCTGTTGTCTGAAACCTCCATGAGGAGAGTAATGGTAAATGCTGGATGGTCAACCCTGTTTCTCACAGCCCTGAAATGATGAGAATACCCGCTATCCTTTTCCTTCTCATACCTTATTTTCAAGATAGCGGTACCTTTTTTTAACTCTTTGCTCTGTACATAGTCTGTAAGTTTAAACCAGCCCTCCCGACTTCCTGTAAGGTATACCTCTGACGAAAGAGCAAGAAGGGGTCCTGCAATATCAGACCATGGAGGAAAGTAGGCAACACTTCCTCCTATGGTAATGCGATTCCTTAACGGAGTTGTAGCAGATTCAAGTAAAGACTTATAAAGAATACTTTTTGTATTTTTTTCTTTAAAGAAACTGACCAGATCATTGTATGTGGAAGTTGCACCAATCTCCACAAATTCTCCATCATTTTTTATATAAGAAAAACCAAGTTTACCAAGGTCTACAAGACCTTTATACCTCCTTATATCTCCCCGTAACAATCCAGTGCCCCCACCGTGTACAACGACTCCTTCTTCCTGAACAATTTCTTTCAACTCCTCAATACTATCAGGAAAATACCAGACTAACTCACCCATTTCTACTCCTTCCTTTAGATTTAATTTTAAACAAAAATCTACGTAAAGTCAAAAGGGGGCTATTTTTCAAAAATAATTGCACCGAAGGGGACAAAGTTTCCTCAAAATAAAGGCAATGGAGAATTACCCTAAAAATTGTGTAATCAATCATCCGAACAGTCAAGGGCATAATCTTGAGGCCAAATTTAATATTCATTAATTGATGTATTCTGTAAAGATTCCCTCTTATTACTCCTATGAGTTTTCTCATTCATCTGTCATTTAATTGCTTGACTGGATAAATAAATTGACTTCCAATGATTTTATTGTCTCATCTCCATCCTCCTTTTTACTCCTTTCTTAAATCCTTAACCAATTTTTGTTACACACCCTTTCTACTATACCACACCTTACACAATTTTTCCTTATACCCCCACCGTGTTTGTCGTGGCAGGCTATATTGCATATGTTTTATCGGACGAATGATGTATTTTATACTCTTTTACCTTTAAAAGGAGGTTAGTATGAGATTCGAGGACATTCTGAAAGCATCCATGGAGGAAGAGGATAGGGTCGCAGAGTTTCTCGCCGATATAATTTCCATAAGGAGCCTCTCTGGCGAAGAGGAAGAAGTGGTGGAAAGAATTAAAAAAGAAATGGAGAATGTGGGATTTGATACCGTGAGAATAGACGACTTCGGGAACGTTATAGGTTCTATTGGAAATGGCGATAAAAAAATAGCCTTTGATGCTCACGTGGACGTTGTGGATGCCGGCGAGGAGAGCCTCTGGGAGTTTCCACCTTTTGAAGGCAAAGTCGTAGGTGACAAGGTGCTTGGTAGAGGCGCATCTGACCAGAAGGCTGGTATGGCTGCAATAGTCTATGCAGGCAAGGTGTTGAAAAAACTGGGTATTGAAGGAAACTTCACATTTTATGGCATAGGTTCCATTATGGAAGAGGATTGTGATGGATTGCCGTGGACTTACCTTGTAGAAAAAGAGAACTTCAGGCCAGACGTAGTCGTGCTTACCGAACCAACAGACCTTGGCATCTATAGAGGCCACAGAGGCAGAATGGAAATTGAGGTTGATATTAAAGGAAAGTCGGCACATGGTGCATTTCCACATCTTGGCGATAATGCCATATACAAAGCTGCTGAAATTGTTCTCGATATTAAAAACCTTGCTCCGAACTTAAAAGAGCATGATTTTTTAGGAAAAGGGACTTTGACGGTTTCAAGGATAAGAGGAAATGGACCATCCCTCTGTTCAGTTGCGGACCATGCTGATATTTATATTGATAGAAGACTAACCCTTGGAGAAAGTATGGAACTTGCCGTCTCAGAAATTTCAAATCTCCCATCTGTGAGAAAATACAACGCCCAAGTTAACGTCCCTATGTATAAGAGGAAAACATACAAAGGCTATCTATTACCCATGAAAAAGTACTACCCAACCTGGCTTATGGAGGAAAACAACCCAATACTCGATAGGGCACAAAAAGCATATCGTGGATTATTTAAAGAGGAACCTCGTATTGATAAGTGGACATTCAGCACAAATGGAGTGACTATTTCGGGCATGTATAATATTCCTGCTTTTGGCTTTGGTCCTGGTATTGAATCTATGGCCCATTCCCCCAATGAATACTGTCCCAGAGAGCATTTACCGAAAGCAGTTGCTATGTATGTTGCCTTTACGCTTCTTGAGAGTGGAATTACCTTAGAATAATAACTGCTTTTTTAGAAGTGGGGGCAAGGAGGATACCTGATTTTCTAAAATAACGGCTGGATGCAGGTATCCTTCTCCCTGTTATGTCATAGTATGGAACATTCCTGCTCTGACGAGGGGGCAAATTCTTCATTATACTCGCTGTGATTCTGGGTGTATATCCCATGTTTTTATTTGCATCTGTTTTTAAAGCAGCATAAGTATAGATTCTTAAAGATGTCCCCGGGTTAATGGAAGGAGTTGCATAAACTATTCTTCCGCCTCCCTCAGTAGAGAATCCTGCAACGAGAATATAAAGTGAGTCCTGTAATTTGGTTTTATTAAAAGTAAATTCCAGAAACCCTCTTGATGAAGCAAAGTGTACAAATGGTGGCGTGGCAATAATTTGAAAAGAATCCCTGAGTTCCACTTCCAGAGTTGAATTCTGTATTTTGAAATAGAAATCAAACTTTCCAAGATACCCATCTCTTGACCATGGGGTAGAAACCTCTCCCTGAGGATGACTGGACAGGAGAATATATGTGCGTGTTACATCGGGATTATACCTGACACCACAGTAAAAAACTGTGTCATTGCTGCCTGTGTATATATAAATAGAACCATTATTCAATTCAAGATGTGCCACAGTATCGAGAATACCATCCATAACAAAATTTACAGGAACATTACCCTCATCGTCTCTTCTTTCAAGCCAGTAAATGGTATTAAGTAAAAGTTCAGGATGCGTTGTACCATCTTCATGCCATCCATCATAGAGTCTATCATGGGGGTCACCTGTGCCATCATCGATTGGAGAGGAGTCGCCTATGGCTGCAACCCGCCCTCTGCCGTATGTACTTATAGCAAACATGGCACCGCTATTACCACTATAACCGGATTTGAAGATAAGTCCTTTCACTGTCCGATTTTTTGAAGGGTAAAGTGTCATCCCATCTCCTGCATGAAATGAAAGGGCAGTCACTTCACCATTGGGACCGTCTATAATAATATGAGTTCTATCGGGTATATTGCGAGAAACCTCTGAAAAACTATTGGGTCTATCTCCTGTAATATTAAAATGTATACCAAAAAGGTCCTCTGAACCGAGGTCATTAAATACCCTTGGAGAATCCCAGCCAGACCTGTTTCTGTCAGACATATTGTGGTCCGATATCATTAAAAGACCACCGCCCTGAGCAACGAATCTTTTAATTGCATCTTTTTCCGCATCACTGAATGGATTCTGAGGCTCTGGAATGACAAATACGTCAAAATGTGAAAGGTCCATTGGATTGGATGGGTCATTGTAAGTTATAGGAGCATTGTGTAACGTATAGACGGTATCATGTAACCTGGTATATATATCAAATGCAAAGGCGGAAAATGCCCCATCCCAGTCAGTCTCTCTTGATGGGTTTTGAGGAAGGGGCGATGGGAAATCTCTATCTATCACCCAATCAGCATTACCGGCTGTTTCATCCTTTGTGTAATCAAAGAGAATTTTGTAGGCGTATATGACACTAAAGTCTAAAAAAAGAAGAATAAGAGCAAGTACTATAATCTTCTTCATTCCGAACAAAGTATAATGTTCTGTGTCTGTCTGTGCAAGCGTTGTTTTGATTGACCCCTTTAGTTATGGTATAATTTAAAAAAAGGAGTACGCAAATGGCGATACTTGTAAACAAAGACACAAAAGTTGTGGTACAGGGTATAACGGGTAGAGATGGTTCTTTTCACGCAAAACTTATGAAAGAATATGGGACGAATGTGGTAGCAGGAGTTACCCCTGGAAAAGGCGGTATGGAGGTTGAAGGCATACCTGTTTTCAATACCATGAAAGAGGCTGTAAAAGAGACGGGAGCAAATACTTCCATTATATTTGTGCCAGCGCCGTTTGCAGCCGATGCTATAATGGAAGCAGCAGATAGCGGTGTAAAACTCATTGTTGCCATTACAGAGGGGATCCCTGTACATGACATGGTTATTGCAAAAAAATACGTCACAGAAAGGAATGTAAGACTGATTGGCCCAAACTGTCCGGGTCTTATAACACCCGGTGAGGCAAAAGTGGGCATTTTGCCCGGTCACATTTTCAAAAGGGGAAAGGTAGGGGTTATATCCCGTAGTGGGACCCTTACTTATGAAATCGTCAGCCATTTGACTGCTTACGACCTTGGACAATCAACTGCTATTGGAATAGGTGGAGACCCTATTATAGGTTCAAGATTTGTAGACCTTCTAAAACTCTTTAAAGACGATGATGAAACAGAGGCTGTTGTTCTTATTGGTGAAATCGGGGGAACAGATGAGCAGGATGCTGCGAAATACATAAAAGAAGAACTTGGAAAACCGGCGGTGGCTTTCATAGCAGGAAGGACTGCTCCAAAGGAAAAGAGAATGGGTCATGCAGGGGCAATTATTCAGGGAAGCGAAGGTACTGCTGAGGAGAAAATAAAAGCCTTCGTAGAAGCCGGTGTAAAAGTGGCCGCAGAACCTGAAGAGGTTGCAAAAATCCTGAAAGATATTCTGGGATGATTGCGCTATTTTTCGCACTTACGTCCCTGTGCCCTAAAATGGGCACAGGGACTTTTTATTTTGCAGAGAAAATTGTTCAAGAGGAAACAAAAGACAGTTTCTTTGGGGCACTTCGGGTTGAAGATAGCATAATAAATATACAGGTTTCGTATCCGGACACTCAGAGATACACAATAAGAGGTGACAGTATTTATATGTTTGAGGGACAGGATACAATAGTGGTTTATAGAAAAGGTTTACTTTCATTAATTCTGAACCAGGGCAGAGATGACAAATTTAGACACATACCTTTTGCGGGTGGCTGTATTGTTTTACCCAGTGATACTTTGCTCCCTGACAGTATTTATGTCTATGGAAAGAGAACGATAGATTCACTGAAAGCAGAAAAAGATAACTTTAAAGTATTTATCAAATTCTGGAGAAAGTAGAATGAAAAAATTTATTTTCTTCATTGGTTTGCTTTTTGGTTTAACATCATGTGGTAAACTCAGCAAGATGTTTGAAAAGGAACGCCCTGTTAAAGACGTCTATAACTACATTAATGCTGAACTTCTCAAAGCGATGAGGTTAAAAGCATCCGGGAAAATAGACCTCTTAAGAAAGGAAGACTCCATTCTTGGAGACATCGGCATATCAAGAAAGGGCGTGGCACTCAATATGAACTGGGTACTTGATACCTTTGATGTCACAGGAGACAAAAAACCTGAATTGCTTCTTTACATACCAACTGATAAAGAACATCACAGCGGTATCGTTGCTGTGTATAACAGGTCGCTAAAAGTGCTATACAAAGACATAGGTTATATAAGAGCGAAATTTGTTGAGCCAAAATATTCAAGCACAGGCTTTATCTACTACATAAAAACGGTTAATGCTCTTTCTACCCATAATTTCGTGGGACCTTATCTTGGTGAATGCAAACTCATTTTAAGCATCCAGGAAGCAATAAGACCTCTGCCATTTAATTTCGATGCGGAGATATACTCAGAACGACACATGCGATTCGATTTCTACTTCGGCGGGCAGGTTTTCAGTGAGTTTATGATACAGCAGGATGGTGAGTTTTATCCCCTCACAGATAACCTTCTGTACGTTGTATCCCAGTTACCCAATTATAGAAAGACCTTTGTTTTTCTTGATAGGCTGGTATCCCACTCTTTTCTGGGAATTATCACACCTTTTGTTGTACTCTCGCCTGACAGCGAAAAGTTCGTTTACACCAAAGAGGACAGTATAAAGGTCTTGTATGTGAGAGAACTTAAAGGCAAAGGATTGTTTGAGAAAAAGGGAAAGGTTGTATACTATAACTGGCGTCCCAATTCGGCAGGTCTTCTTCTCAAGACAAATGATGGTTTTCTCTCCCATTATTACCTGGTTTTCTTTGAAGGATTACCCTCTTTTGAAATTGACATGAACGCCGTTTTTTACAAGGCTGGAACCGTTGCAGGCTCTCCTATCAAGTACACACTTCACCCGGAGATTGATAAATGGATAAAAGAGGTTTACTGGGATGACCTGTCCAAAGTGGCCTTTGTTATTGATTACAAAGTTGGATATCCCGGGAAAATATCTGCACGCTATAAGTTAAAGGTTGATGTTGATGCAGCAAGTGGAGTCCCTCTTGATGCTGTGCCACTTTCTGTTCAAAAGGCAGTTGTGCCCCTCTTTAAACTCACGGATGTAAAATGGATAGATGAAACCCAGAGTATCGTGGAATACAGATTCACACCACAAGGAGTATTTTACTGGAGAAGTCTTAATTCCCCAACAAAGGGGGTTGGAAAATATGAGATTAAAGGGAAAAAGAGCATAGTACTCCATTACAGATACGATATCATGGAAAAACAGGGTGCCGACGGAGTTGTGAGAGAAGATACATTTAATATTGCAAGAATGGAGACCTTAAAGGTAGTAAGTGCACCTGATGGTTCCATTTATCTTGTTACAGAGGATGGAGTTAAACTCTATCCAGAGATTAAAAATACCGAGGAGGAATAAAGGAGGTATTTATGGTCTTAAACCTGCTCGTGTTTATACTTGCTGCCTCCGGAGTAATTCAGGTTAAAGATATTCCAAATGATGATGGCAGCAGGTTAAAAATAGAATACAGGTTACCCGAGTCCGTTTTTGATTCAGCATTCCTGTATCGGATTCAGGGTAACAAGAAAATTCTTATACACAAAGTGGCAAATAGCAGTGGAGTGGTAATAGATGAGGGGCTAAATTACAAAAAAACTTACAAATATACTCTCGTTGTATACAGCGACACCCTGAAAAAGACGTACGAATCTCTCATGGTGAAACCCAAGGCAAGCTGGTTTGATACATCTCAGTTTCCCCTATTTATAGTTGTTCTGCTGTATACAGGCCTGTTGCTCTTCTATATCCAGCACGCAAGGAGTGGCAAATCTCTTTATCTTCGTCCTATTGCTGGTCTTCAGGCAGTTGACGAAGCAGTGGGTAGAGCAACTGAAATGGGAAGACCTATACTGTATGTGCCTGGTCTTTCGAGTATATCCGACGTGGCAACCATTGCCGCCTTGAACATCCTTTCACACGTTACAAAAAAGGCTGGAGAATATGAGACAAAAATACTCGTACCTGTTCGTGACCCGGTCGTTTACACAATTGCCCGTGAAATCGTTAAAGAGTCCTATTACTCAATAGGAAGACCTGACCTCTACAATGAGAACGACGTATTCTTTGCCACAGATAGCCAGTTCGGTTATGCGGCACACGTATCAGGGACGATGGTGAGAGAGAAAACAGCCACCAACTTTTTCATGGGAATGTTCTGGGCAGAATCGCTGATTTTATCTGAAACAGGCGCCTCAACTGGAGCAATCCAGATAGCGGGTACAGATGCAGTAACCCAGTTACCATTTTTTATTGTCACCTGTGACTATACACTTATGGGAGAGGAACTATACGCAGCAAGTGCCTATCTATCCAAAGAACCACTCCTTACAGCCACTCTTAAAGGACAGGATGCTATGAAGGTTATAATACTTCTGGTAGTAGGGGCTTTATCCATACTTAATCTATTTGGTGTACACATAACCCTTGGGCTCTTTTAAAAGGAGGGAAAAATGCTTCAGAAAAAAATACCACTTGCAATAGTTTTTATATTCGGTGTAATATCAATCCTTCAATATTTTGTACCACATCCTCTTTCACAGGCATATTATGATACCATGCTTAAATGGATGATTGGAGTTGGCTCAATGGCCATTTTTCTGGCTCTTGTGAGTTTTATACGACACCACCAGGTAAGGCTTAAGAAAAAAGAACACGCACCCTATAGCGCAGTTGCTCTTCTTTCCTTCCTTTTTATGACCCTTGTAGGGTTTATAGGTGGAATGGGGCCTGGAAGTGTGTTCCAGAAGATGTTTTATTATGTTCAGGCTCCCCTTCAGGCCACGATGTTTTCACTTCTCTCTTATTACATGGCTTCTGCATCCTATAGAGCATTCCGTGCAAAGAGTTTCGAGGCTACACTGCTTCTTATCACTGCCTTTATAGTTATGTTCAGCGTCACCACCTTTGGTAACTATGTCCCCGGAGTTCCCAAGGCTCTTGAATGGATCATGGCTGTTCCCAATATGGCATCAAAAAGGGGTATTGCTATAGGCGTGTCCCTCGGTAGTATCGCAACGTCTTTGAAGATTATCCTTGGTATAGAAAGAAACTGGCTTGGAGGTTGAGATGAAAGACTTCTTTATAAAACTTGCAAGTTTAAACAGGACCGTAATCTATCTCATTATCACCATTGGGGTGCTTCTGCCCCTCGTGGTTCCTCTCAACCTGGGACAGAAAATGTCTCCCCCAACAGAGCACCTATATACTTTTATTGATACCCTTCCAAAAGGTTCACATATACTTATTTCCGCAGATTATGACCCTTCTACTCTCCCAGAACTTCAGCCAATGCTTGAAGCGATTATAAAACACGCTATTTTGAGAGGTGTTATCCCTATGGTTATGTCACTATATCCTCAGGGAACTGGACTTGGTATACAGGCGTGTGAAAAGGCAAAAGAGACACTTGGAGCACGGCCTGATACGGATTACGTAATTTTAGGATACAAACCCGGGTTCTCTGCTGTGATTCTGGGTATTGGAGAGGATATAAAGAAGATTTTCCCCACCAACTATTCTGGTATACCCCTTGATAGTATCCCGGCAGCGAGAGGGGTAAAAAATTACAACAACATTGCACTTGTTATTTCCCTCTCCGGTAGCAGTACTCCTCTTGCATGGGTCACTTATGCCTACACCAAGTATAATCAGAAACTCGCAACAGGAGTTACAGCAGTCAGCGCAGCAGATTTTTATCCCTATCTTCAAACAGGGCAGTTCATTGGGGCACTAATGGGCATGAAAGGAGCGGCTGAATACGAGTATCAGGTCAATAAACTACTTGAAAAAAGAGGATATGAAAAAGCAAAGAGCGTCTTTGCTGTGAGAGGAATGGAGGCAAACTCCATAGCCCACTTCCTCATAATGTTATTTATTATCATCGGAAATCTGGGATACTTCCTTACAAAGAAAAGGAGGGAAGCATAATGCATATTTCACATAATCCCTGGGTTTGGGTTGCGGCAATTTTGACACTTGCTATCTTTTCATTCCTGTATAAGGATAACCCTTTCTTTAAAATGGCCGAGCATATATTTGTAGGCGTTGCCACAGGTTATGGTTTCGTTTATACGTGGAACAATGGAATCTATCCTAACCTTCTCAAGCCCATTTTTGTTGACCACCAGTGGCTCTTTATTATTCCACTTATACTCGGACTCATGTATCTATCTGTTGTAGTGCCCAAGTTTGCTTACTTTATCAGGTGGCCCTTTGCATTCCTGCTCGGTGTGGGGTCAGGGTTATCAGTACCTCTTGCATTCCGGGCTTCTCTTGTGGAACAAATAAAATATACGATTTTGCCCAATCCCCATGGCATGAGTGCAATACTCTTTATCAACGCCCTATTAATTCTTATAGGAGTCGTTACAGTTGTCCTTTATTTTTACTTTTCCACACCGCATGAAGGTGTTATGAAACCTCTTACAAAAACAGGTATAGTATTTTTGATGGTGGGGTTTGGTGCATCCTTTGGTTACACCATTATGGCAAGATTTTCACTCCTCGTGGGAAGATTTGAGTTCCTGCTCGGCAACTGGCTCGGAATTCTACCCTGGTTGAAATAGAGAAAGCGGGGGTTTATTAGCCCCCGCTTTTTTATTTAATCCTTTTAAACCCCTTTCCAAATACGTCTTTTACCGTGCTCACAGTTAAAAATGCATTTCCATCCTTCTCCCTTACAAACTCCTTCAATCTTACAAGTTCTCTTCTTCTTCTAAGAATAACCCAGAGCATTTTCCTTTTCTCACCTTCATATCCACCCTCTGCGTCAATTATTGTAACACCTCTTTGAAGTGTATTCTTAACATAATCTCTTATGTCTTTCCATTTTTCGGATATTATAATGACCTTAAATGATACCTTGATACCCTCAACCACATAATCTATGGTATTCGTATTTACTAAAACAGCCAGAAGAGAGTACATACCGATTTCCCAGCCGAAGAAAAGGCCCGCAAAAAATGTAACAGTAAAATCAATGAGCAAAAGCCCCTGACCTATATCAAGACCGATATATTTATTCAATATCATCGCTATAATGTCGGTTCCACCAGTAGATGCATCCTGAAGAAAAATCATTGCAAGCCCAATTCCAGTGAGGAGATCACCAAATATCACAGCGAGTAAAATATCGTGTGTATAAATTATATTAAACCACCTTGCAAAAAGGTCAACAAACACAGAAAGGACAACAGTCCCATAGATTGATTTTAAACCAAAGGCAGGGCCCAGAAGAAGAAAGGCAAGTATAAACAGAAAGACGTTAATCACAAGCATCGTCATTCCTACTGGTACATGTATTGTATAGTGAAGTATTGTGGCAATACCGCTTACGCCCCCTGCAGCTATTTTATTGGGTACGAGGAATATATCAATACCCATTGCTGCAACAAACGCCCCTAATGTTATGTAAAATAAGTTTTTAAAACTTGCTCTTTGTGTCATATTAAAATTTTAAGGTCGGAGATGGGGCATATAAAGTTCAGGCATTATAAACCTCAAGGTACTGTTTTACTGTATGTTCTTTTGTAAAAGGCAATGGGTTAAAACTAAATCTATTCTCTTTTACCATTTTCATAGCTCTTGAGAGTTTTTCTTCAAAATCTCCCTTTTTTTCAGGGTCAAATATTACTCCATTCTTCCCCTCTTTTATAATTTCAGGAAGTGCACCCCGATTACTTGCAAGAACCGGTATACCGCTGAAATTAGCTTCTACTGCGACCCTGCCAAAGGCCTCATGAACAAGAGAAGGTACCACCATAATATCAACCTCTTTATAAAACTTTTTATCCTTCCTATAACCCATAAAGTGTATGTTGTCGCTTGAGTATGTTTCTTTTAAAAAAGTTTCGTATTGCGTGGTAACACCTCTACCAAATATCAACAGGTGAAGGTCCTTGTTTTCAAGTTTCATAAAGGCATTAAGCAAAAATTCTATGCCCTTTTCAGGAGCAAGTAAACCCGCATACCCCAGTTTCAGCGGGAAGTGTGGCGGTTTGTTTCTTTTCTCTGGTTCCATATCAATTGTGTTGTAAATAACTTTTTTTCGAGACCTTTCAAAAAACCCGTACTTTAAATGTTTTTCAAGTATAAAGTTGCTGATTCCCACCACCACATCAACATATCCGGATGCCATCTTCTTCGGGATTGAATAAAGTCTGCAGAGATTGCACTGTCTCTCACAGTTTTTCCCGTTTTTAAACATTGTTGAACGAATACACAAGAGATAATGGTCTCTTAAGGTATGAACAATCCGCACATTCATTTCCTTTGCCATTTTCCACACCGATACGGAAAAACCAGCGAGATTATTGGTATGAATTACATCAGGCCGCTCCTTTCTTATAATATATTTAAGAGAGGAGTAAAATGGATTGAACATATCTATGGTATGCCACATGGCCTTTTCTAAAACATTTTTTCTCTTTGAGTCATACATCCAGTACAGATTGCGTGTTTTTACGTAATAAACCTTAACTCCATTTATAACATCTTCTCCAGAACTACGAGAGGTACTTACAACTACAGGCGAAACTCCATATTCAGTTAGGGCTTCTGCAAGGGTTTTTACAGAATGCTCTGCCCCACCACTTTGGTATGGATAGTAAAGAGAATTAAAAATAAGTACTTTTTTAACTATAGCACTCCTCCTCTGGCGTTAAATTATAACCCAGAAAAAAAGACCTGTGAAGAAATATATGCAGGAAAGGTTTTTAGGGAATAAGTGCTCACTGGTTATATACTGTTTTTAAAGATTTTGAGCGTGCGCAGATTTTATGTTATAATGTGCATATATGCTAATAAATAAAGGTAAATTTAAACATTTAAAGTTAAAGGTTATAGATACAGGCCTACAGAGCGCTGCCTGGAACATGGCCATGGACCAATCTCTTTTAGAATATGCAGACAAATACGGGCCCTTTTTAAGATTCCTGTCTTTTTCACCTGAATGTGCCCTCGTTGGATACTTTCAATCAGTTTCACAGGAAATAAGAGTGGATTATTGCCTTTCTGAGGGGATTGCCATAAACAGAAGAATAACTGGAGGTGGCGCAATTTACTTTGACCCCTCGCAGATTGGCTGGGAGATTATAGGTACAAGAGATGATTTTCCATATTCATTGAGAGAATTATCCGAAATTTTCGGAAATACCTTTGCATATGCACTGAAATTAATAGGAATACAAGCAGAGTTCCGTAAAAGAAACGATATAGAGGTAAATGGCAAAAAGATTTCCGGAATGGGCGGTGTCACTCTTTCAGATAATTTTCTTTTTCAGGGAACTCTTCTCGTCAAAGATCGCATAGAGAGAATGTTGAAAAGCCTCAAAGTTCCTATCGAGAAGTTAAAGCCAAAAGAAATAGATTCGGTCAGGGAAAGAGTCACATGCCTTGAACATGAGATGGAAGAGGTACCCTCCAGAGAAGAATTAAAAAATATATTGATGAGAGGGGTGGAAGATTATTTAGGTGTAACCCTGGAGAAGGGAGAAATCCCTTATGAGGTGAAGGAAAGACACAGAGAACTTTTACCGTATTTCGAAAGCAAAGAATGGATTTACAAAATAGATTATCCAGAAGAAGAACAGGACACTTTAAATGGATACTTTAGAACAGACGAGGGAACAGTTAAGGTTTCAATGACTGTGAATGTCCGTAAAAAATTCCTGCGAAACACCCTTATAACAGGTGATTTTTTCCTCAATCCACCGGAGAGCATTTTCAACCTTGAGAGCCTCCTGAAAAATATGAGATTCAGTGAAAAGGAGGTAAATAGCATTATAAAAGAGTTCTTTAAAACCAATAAACTCGAGGGGCTCTCTGCACAGCATGTCATAAAAGCAACATCCGAGGTGTTTAAAAAATGGAAACTGATTGAGATGGGATTTACCCCAGAGGAAGCCAACAATATCTTTCTTGTCAACCTTGAGAATTTTGATGATTTCAATCCCCGTGTTTTTCTCCTCCCATACTGTTCCAAAGACACCTCATGTGATTTCAGATACAGAGACGAGTGTATTATGTGTGGAATATGTACTATTGGAGATGCCTATTCACTCTCCTATGAGAATGACCTTATGCCAATAACCATAGTGAGTTTCGAACATCTCATGGAAACCTTTGAGCGACTACGTAAAGAGGGAATAAAAGACTACATTGGGAGTTGCTGTGAGCCATTTTATGTAAAACATCAGGAGGAGTTTTTTGAAAGCGGAATGAGAGGAATCTTGGTAAACATTGAAAACACAACGTGTTATGAACTTGACAGGGCACAGGAAGCGTATCTTGGCAGGTTCGAAAGTCAGACAAACCTAAATTTGCCCCTTATTAGAAAAACCCTGAATTTAATAAGAAAAACAGAGTATAAAGGAGTGGAGAAATGAAAGAAAGTCCTGAATTTGTAAGGACAAGTCTTGCGGCCAGTATTACACTGGGCTTAAAACCTGGAAGATTTTACAGAAATGCACATCTTTACTGTATAAATCTGTTGGTCCATTACAACGAGGGGTGCAGTGCCAACTGCTCATATTGCGGTCTTCAGAAGAACAGGCCGGGTACATACGACCGAAAGTCTTTTATCAGGGTTGATTGGCCACTGTATTCCACAAACGAAATTATCAAAAGAATGAAAGAACGTGAGGAAAAAATAGAGAGAGTATGTATTTCCATGATAACAAGGCGAAAATCTGTCCATCATACCATGGAAATTGCAAAAAGAATTAAAGAAAATACTGATATTCCTATTTCATTCCTTGTCTCACCAACAGTATTGTTAAAAGGAGATTTTGAAAAGTTTAAAGAGGCTGGTGCAGACAAAATAGGCATAGCAATTGATGCGGCAACCCCAGAACTATTTGACAGGCATAGAGGTAAAGGAGTTAGAGGACCGCATAAGTGGGAAAGGTATGTAAAGATGTTCAGGGAGGCCATAAAGGTATTTGGAAAGGGAAATGTTGGAAGCCACTTTATTGTCGGACTCGGAGAAACTGAAAAACAGATGGTAGAGGCCATTCAATTTGTGAAAGACATGGGCGGTGAGACCCACCTCTTCTCCTTCTATCCTGAACCCGGAAGCCTTCTTGAAAAGGAATCCCCACCCCCAATAGGTACCTACCGAAGAATCCAGATAGCTCGCTATCTCATAGACAATGAGATTATACGTGCCGAAGATATGAGATTCAATGAAAAAGAGCAAATTGTAGACTTTGGAATTGACATAACACCCTACGTTGAGGATGGAGAATGCTTTATGACATCAGGTTGTGTGGGCAAAAAGGGAAGAGTTGCCTGCAACAGGCCATATGCTAACGAGAGGCCTGGAGATAATATAAGGAATTACCCTTTTAAGCCGGAGAAACACGATATAGAAAAAATAAAATCGCAGATATTTATCTATGAATAGTCGGTATGATGTAATCGTGGTAGGAGGTGGACTTTCAGGACTGAGCGTGGCAAATGAACTTTCCGAACTCAAAGTACTTGTTATTGATATGAAGAAAGAACCCCATAAGGGTATTGCATGCGCAGAGTGGACCCCTAAATTACCGGAGTTTGCCCCTTTTGCAAAAAGTAGTGTTGAACACATGGAAATACATTATGGGAGAAAAGTAAAGATTTTAAAAAGCCCTGGGTTTATCATCAACAGAGAGAAATATCAGGAAAAATTACTGAATGATTTAAAAGCAGATGTTCATCTCGGAGAAAGGGTAATGAAAGTTGAGGGTCATGATGTAATTACAACATACGGCAGGTACAGAGGGGATTTCATAGTAGGAGCGGATGGACCAAAAAGTGTATTTACCAAGAATGAAAACATAAGATTCCTTGTGGCAATTAATGCAAGGGTCCCCCTACGAAAAGAGATAAAAAACACCATTGTCTTTTTTGATAAGAAATTTAAATATGGATATGCATGGTGTTTTCCCCGAGGGGAAATGGCAAATTGTGGAGTTGGGGCTGAAAGCAAAAACATAAAGAAACTTCTTTCCATATGGTTATACATTTTGAAGAAAAGAGGCATTGTAAACTCAGACAAAGTTTATGATGTCCATACTGGGCTCATTCCACTTGATGCTGTACATTTTCCCAAAAAGGACTATTACTACCTCGCAGGAGATGCGGGCGGTTTTATAGACCCTCTTACAGGAGCAGGTATAGCCTTCTCAAAAGAGTCAGCAAAAATAGTAAAGCATGCCATTTTAGAAGGTAAACACGGAGTAGATTATAAAAAATACCTTGAATCCTCTCCTATAGTAAAATTTCTACAGAGAAGAAAATACAAAAGAAGGATATTGGAGGAGGAATGGGAAAATATAGAGGAAGCAGTGAAGAAGAGCTGGCTGTCTTCATTCCGGGAATGATAAATACATATGGCAAAAAGGGACGTTTTCCCGCCATATCTATAACAGGCACGGGATGCGCTCTTTCGTGTAAACATTGCAGGGGATACCTACTTCAGGATATGGTTCATGTACACACCAAAGAGGAACTCCTTTATACTTTAAGAGAGTTTGAAAAAAAGAAAATGATTGGTGCCTTAATAAGTGGTGGAGCAGATAGAGAGGGAAAATTGCCCTGGGACAGGTTCCTTCCGGCACTCATTGATTTTGACACTACTTTATACCTTATCGCACATGGAGGTATTAATCTACCAGAAGAATATGCATCCGGCATGCGGGAGGCTGGCATAAAACAGGTTCTAATTGACGTAATAGGCGATGCCAGAACCCTTTCTGAAATATACAACATACCGGATTTCAGCATTATGGAGAAGACGCTACACAATGCCTATCTTCACGGCCCTTCCGTTGCACCCCACGTAATAGCAGGTCTTTACTATGGTAAAATACGCGGTGAGTACAATGCACTCGACATGATTGCACAGTATTCCACCAAAAATGTTATTATAGTTGTCTTTATGCCAGATGTCTTAAAGGTTTCTCCTCCCGATATAAACGATGTTATCAGGCTATTTGAATATGCAAATGAGAGATTTGATAACGTAACCCTTGGATGTGCAAGACCGAGGGGAAAATACAGAATAGAACTTGAAAAAAGGTTAATAGAAAAAGGGATTATAAAGAAGATGGCATTATGGTCAACTGATGCAATAGAAACCGCAAAAAAACGGAACATGAAGGTTAAATTCTACGAAGGTTGTTGCTCTATAGACTTAAACGTAGAATTCCCAGTCTGACAGGAGTTTTATTGCATCCGGGTCATTTAGTGAATGAAAAAGATAATCCGGTTTATACTTAATAAGGTCTTCGTAAGAGTAGTTACCCGTAGCAACTGCAACGCTTATAAAGCCAGCCTCTTTTGCAGCCTTTATATCTCTTGGGGTATCACCAATCACATAAACTCTATCTATATCCTCTTCTGCAATTTTTTGAGCCCTCTGCGCTGCAATCTTCAGTATTTCAACCCTGTCATGTGAATCAGAGCCAAATCCACCAAATTTAAAATATTTTAATAGACCTGAAGGTTTAAGTTTTATCTTTGCCCCCATCTCAAGATTACCTGTTGCGAGACCCTGAATATTTCTTTTAGAATAATGTATCTTCTGGACGAACTCTTTTGCCCCATCAATCACACGATAATCCGGGTTATTAATTGTTCTTTCAAGGCGAGATAGATACTCCCCAACTATGATATCAATAATACCATCATCCGGGTCTTTTATATCGGTTTTGCTCACAAGAATCTCTCTAATTATTTCTATGTCCGTTCTTCCATCCGGGATTATACCATCCATGGCGTTCTCCACCTCGTAAATCTCGTGGAATACCTCTTCAAGGGCCTTCTTACCTGCCCCTCCCGAATGGATCAGAGTCCCATCAACATCAAACAAGAACAGGTACATACTATGCTATTCCTTACTCTTCGCCTCTTTAATAGGACTCTTTGCTTTAATATATTCCTTGAATGATTGAGGTGCATTTTTAATTACATCAATAGGGTCTAACCCCTTCTCAGGCTTGTCCTCAAATAGCGCAAGTTTCATTTCATCATGTGGATATATTAGCATCGGAACATCATCAATCTCCATATTCTTCAAAACAGAAACAAGTTCATACATCTTTTCGAAATGCTTTGTCATCTCTTCTTTCTCTTCAGGCGTCAATTTTAAATAAGCAAGTCGAGATACCCTCTCAACCTCATCCTTAAAAAAGTTCTTCTCCATCTTTTACCTCCACGTCTTTTAGAATTCTGTTAGGCCCCACTACTGCTTCAGAACCTATTTTTGTCTTTCCAAGAAGCGACACAAAAGGATAAATTACAGCATCTTTCCCTATCTCAACGTCAGATTCAATGTAAACGAGGCGTGGATCAATAAAAGTTACTCCCTGGTTAAGCCAGTACCTCTTAATCTCTTCCTGCATGTATATTGCTGCCTCCGAGAACTGCTCTCTTGTATTCACTCCTGTTATCTCTTTATAGTTATCTATTTTAAACGCATAAACCCGCTTTTCCCTTCTCTGTAGAATCTCAATAACATCGGTGAGATAATACTCTTTTTGTCTATTATCCGGTCTAATGTCACGCAGAGCCTCAAACAGTTTTCCAGACTCAAATACATAAATACCTGAATTTATCTCCTTTATAGCCTTTTCCTCGGGGAAGGCATCCTTTTCTTCCACTATCATAAGGATTCTATCACCTTTAGACCGCACAATTCTACCGTATCCTGTGGGATTGGGGTGTTCAACAGTAAGCACAGTTGCAACAGCATTCTTCTCTCGATGGAAATCAACAAGTTTCTTAAGGGTTTCTTTCTTAATAAGAGGTGCATCTCCCGGCATTACAACCAAAGATGCATTATGGGGTATTACTTTCTCTGTCTTCCTGACTGCATCCCCCGTTCCCAGTGGTTCAGGCTGTTCAACAAATTCCACATTATACTGTGAAAAGTTTTTAATTATGCAGTCTTTGTGTGGACCACCGACCACAAGAATAACCTTGTCAGGTGATAATGAAAGAGCTGCCTCTGTAGGATAGGCAAGTAGAGGTTTTCCACAGAGCGGAAGGAGAAGTTTACTTTTCCGTGAGTTTATCCTCTTTGACCTTCCCGCAGCAAGTATAACAACGTAAAGGCCACCCATCTCAGGACTTTATAATATTCAGAGTGCCATCAAGGAGTTCATTAAAAGTAAAGAGTTCCCCATCATAGCGGTTTAAACCGTACACTTTAGAATCCTTAAAGTGCCGATCCACTTCCAGTATGAGTTGTCCCTGGTTTAGTTCTGGAACAATAATATGTGAAACCTTTCCATCAAATTTCTTGAGTTCATGCCCAGGGAATGGCCAGAGAATTTTGGGTCTGAAAAGCCCGATTTTGACACCCTTTTCTCTCAGAACATCAACAATCTCCTTTGTTGCCCTTGCCGCCGTACCTGCCGCAACATAAAGTATTTCAGCATCATCTGTCTTATAGAATTCAATGTCAGTTAGCAATTCTCTATTATCCTCAATCTTTTTTCTGAATCTGTCGAGATTTTTACGGGCTATCTCCGCGTCATTACTTGGAAATCCATCTTTTCCATGGACAAGTCCGGTTACATGATACCTGAACCCCTTACCAAAGGGCATTATCCCTGCATCGTATATATTGTTGTCATCAAACGGAAAATACTTTTCTCCCGGTTTTATATTCGGTTCCTTCTCCCAGATTTCAACTTCCCTGTCTATTACAACCTTTTCCCTCATGTGAGAGAGTATTTCATCTGAAAGCACCACTGCCGGAAGTCTCAGCCGTTCAGATAGATTTACAGCATAAATTGTAAAATAAAACGCTTCTTCTACAGTCGCTGGCATAAGGGCTACTACCGGATGGTCTCCGTGAGTACCCCACCTCGCCTGCATTATATCACCCTGGGATGTTCTTGTTGGAAGGCCGGTAGAGGGACCACCTCTCATAGCATCAATAATTACCACAGGGACCTCTGCCATGGCCGCATATCCAAGATGTTCCTGCATAAGGGAAAAACCAGGTCCACTCGTTGCTGTCATTGCCTTTCTACCTGCAAGACGTGCACCTATACAGGCGGCAAGAGAAGAAATCTCATCCTCCATCTGAATAAATATTCCGTCTCTTTTGGGAAGTTCTCGTGCCATTACCTCTGCTATTTCCGACGACGGTGTTATCGGGTATCCACCATAAAAGGATACTCCCGCCCTTAGAGCGCCATACGCAACTGCCTCATTACCCTGATAAAGTTCAATCTTCATATCCGAACCCCTCTGTTATATCCAAACCAAGCGTGTCCTGTAAAATCATATATGCATCGTCAACCCTATCTTCTGGAATTACAATAGAGATAGAGTCAACAGATGCACTAACCATTTCAATGTTAATACCAGCCTGAGCAAAAATATCAAATATCTTTGCTGCAATCCCTGGCCTTCTCGATAGAGTTCTATCTCCATAGAAAACGAATAAGGCCACTTTGGGTTCATAATGTATACCTTTTGCCTGCACACTCTCACAAAGCGTCTCTTCAAAATCTTTGAGTTTTAAATAATCACTTTCGAGAACAAGAAAGGCTATGTCAGTGCGCCCTCTATCTGATGAACCAGCAACTATAAGTTCAGCATTTATTCCATGAGATGCAAGTATTTCAAATACTTCTGCTGCTATACCGGGTTTATTCCTCGCGCCCTTTAAAGTAACCTTTACTACCTTTTTGTTTACCCAGACTTCTTCAATCGGTAACGCCATTTTAACGCTCCTTTATAATTTCAGTAGCAGTTTTCACATATTCATCAAGTTCTTCTTTAAGCCTCTTCTCTGTTACAGCCACAAGTATAGTTGCATCATCAATCTTGACACCGGGCATTATACCCCTGTCAACCATCTTCTCAATGAAAGTATCTGTGGATACTCCATTCAGTATAAACGCAAATTCATTGAAAAATCTGCCTTTAAACGCCAGATGCCCTACACCCTTTTCTTCAAGTTTTTCTGCAAGGTAATGTGCCCTGGCAAAACTGGCTTTTGCCACTTCCCTGAGCCCCTCTTTGCCTACAGTTGAAAGGTAAATTAAAGTGCGTAAAGCACATAGGTTTTGATTTGAACATATATTGGATGTTGCCCTCTCTCTACGAATATGTTGTTCACGGGTCTGAAGGGTCATAACATATCCTTTATTACCATCTCTATCAATGGTCTCCCCAATTATTCTTCCAGGCATCTGCCTGATATATTCTTTTTTAGAGGAGAATAATCCCACATACGGTCCGCCAAAGTTCAGGTGTAAACCGAGTGATTGCCCCTCCGCCGTTGCAATATCCACACCATATTCTGAAGGCTTTTTCAAAATCCCGAGTGAAATTGGATAATAGTGTTCTATGAGCATCACATCTTTGCTCTTTACTATCCTGGAAATTTCTGCCATATTTTCGAGAACCCCAAAGTAATTTGGATGCTGAATAAGGAAAGCAGATGCACCCTCAACCAATTTGTCAAGGTCCTTGGTAATGGTCATTCCCGTGGTTTTATCATAGTCCACATAGACAATCTCCGGACGAATACCATCAAGATAAGTCTCTATCACCTTTTTGTAAAGGGGATTAATCGCACTACTTATCACTACTTTGCTCTTTCTCTTGACTCTCATGCTCATAAGAAGTGCTTCTGCGGCAGCGGAAGCACCATCATACATAGAAGCGTTCGTAACGTCCAGACCTGTGAGATTACATATTATGCTCTGAAATTCAAAAATGGCCTGGAGCGTACCCTGACTCACCTCAGCCTGATAAGGGGTATAGGCGGTATAAAACTCCGGTCGCTGAACAATATAATCCACAACCTGAGGTACATAGTGATCATAAGCCCCGCCCCCAGCAAACAACGTAAGCGTTTTATTTTTCTTTGCAATATCCTCAAGAAGGGACAAAACCTCCTGCTCCGAGAGTGCATCGGGTAAATTGATTTCTCCCTTATACAGAAGTTCTTCAGGAATATCTTTTAATAGGTCTTTAAAAGACCCTATACCAAGTTTTTTAAAGATCTTTTCCCGATCTTCCGGGGTGTTTGGAATAAAAGGATGCATTTTATCCCTCTATAATATTCTTATAGTCTGCTGCAGACAAAAGTTCATTTAGTTCATCAGGGTTAGAGAGGCGTATCTTAACAATCCAGCCCTCTCCATAAGGGTCTTCATTAATAAGCCCTGGTTGTTCACTTAATTTTTCGTTAACCTCAATTATCTCACCTGAGACAGGGGTATATACGTCTGCAACGGTTTTTACTGCCTCAAGGGTAGTAATAACATCGCCTTTCTGAACTGTTTTCCCGACCTCAGGCAATTCAAGATATACTATGTCGGACAATTCTCCCTGAGCGTAATCCGTTATACCAACAGTGGCAATATCGCCATCCACTCTTACCCACTCATGTTCCTCTGTGTACTTAAGTTCTTCCGGTATATTCATAGCATCCTCCTTCTTATATGGGACTTGTATATTATAAATTAAACGGTGGATAAAAACAACAACGCGCTATTCCTCAAAAATAATTGCACCGAAGGGTGTGATGTTTCCTCAAAATAAAGGCATTGAGAATTCAGGTAAGATAAGAATTTTAAAAACAAAAGGAGGGAGATCCCAGGATGGTGTATCCTTTTATACCCTGAAAAAGGAGGAGCCCCCCCATGAACATTAAAATTCCCTATCTAAGTCTTAAAGCAAAATAAAAGATAATAAAAGACTTACCTAAAAATTTGTATTATCAGATTGAGACGGTTTAAAGAACAAAAAGATATACATAAATAAGGCTAAATTATTATGAAACTTTAGTTTTGAGAAAGAGAAAAAAAGGGCTTCATGCCCTTTGCAATAGATAAATTGACCATTCAAGCAAAATAGCATAGAATTTTAAAACAAACGTGGAGGCATCCATGGAGGAGAAGGAAATCGAAAAACTGTTGAAAAAGGCTCAAAAGCCACAGGAAGATGCCCTAAAACTTCATCCCTACTATGAAGGGAAGATAGAGATAGTCAGCAAGGTACCTGTACGGAATGGAAAGGATTTTGCAATATGGTATACACCTGGAGTAGCAGCACCATGTAAGGCTATAAAAGAGAATAAGGACCTCGTATATGAACACACGTCCAAGGGAAACACGATAGCCGTTATATCAGATGGAACGCGCATATTGGGGCTTGGCGACATAGGTCCATGGGCAGGATTACCGGTGATGGAGGGTAAAGCACTTATATTCAAGCATTTAGGTGGAGTAGATGCTGTGCCCATATGCCTTAACGAGAAGGACCCTGACAAGTTTATAGAAATAGTCAAGGCGCTTGAACCAGCATTTGGCGGAATAAACCTTGAGGATATTGCAAAACCCAAGTGCTTCTATATCCTTGATAGATTAAGAAAAGAGATGGATATACCAGTGTGGCATGATGACCAGCAGGGAACAGCAGCAGTTACCGTGGCTGGTATGATAAATGCTGCCAAGATAACCGGGAGAGATTTCAAAAAACTGAAAATAGTAATGCTGGGTACCGGCGCCGCTGGACTTGCGACTCTCAGATTACTTGTACTCGCAGGAGTGGACCCGGGCAATATTATTCTTGTGGATAGACATGGAATAGTTTATAAAGACAGGGAAGACCTTAAGGATAAATTCCCGTACAACTATGACCTTGTTATAAAAACCAACAGAGAGGATAGAAGGGGTGGAATGGACGAAGCCTTCGAAGGTATGGACGCCTTCATTGGATACTCAAAACCAGGACCAGGAGTTGTAACGAAGAAACACATTCAGAGTATGGCAAAAGACCCCATAGTATTTCCATGTGCAAATCCAGTACCTGAAATATGGCCGTGGGAGGCAAAGGAAGCAGGGGCCAAGGTTGTAGCAACAGGACGTTCAGATTTTCCAAATCAGGTCAATAACTCTCTTGGATTTCCCGGGATATTCAGAGGTACCCTTGATGTCCGGGCAAAGACAATTACTGATGAGATGTGTCTTGCTGCCACTTATGAACTTGCAAAGGTTGCGGAAGACAAAGGTCTAAGAGAGGATTATATTATACCCAGTATGGATGAATGGGAGGTTTATCCAAGGGAAGCCGTTGCTGTTGCTATGAAGGCAATTGAGCAGGGTGTTGCAAGAAAAGTGTACTCACGAGAGGAACTATACAGGATAGCAGAGGAAAAAATAAAGAGAGCACGGGACATGACTTACCTGCATATGGAAAAATTTATAAAGCCCATGCCAGAAGGAGTTTAAATACTACAACAACTCCAAAAATAAAAGCCCTCCTTTTTCGGAGGGCTTTTTAATTAACACACAGATAATGTTTTAGATATCTGGGTTAACCGATATTACTTTATTTCCACCCTCGAGTTTTGCTGTTTTGATAGCCTGCTGAGCCCGCTGAATAAGCGTTTTAAGTGTATCCTTCTTGAAAGCAGAGGCTGAAGTTACTCCAATACTCACAGTAATCTTTTCCCTTGGGAATGGATAATTTTCCACTCTTTTCTTTATCTTCTGTGCAAGCATTACTGCCTGCTCAAGGGTTGTTCTTGGGAGAAGTATTGCAAACTGGGCGTTGCCCACACGGGCTATGGTATCCTGACCACGCAATGTGCGCGAAAGTATAGTCCCGATGGCTTTAATCAGGCTATTAGCATCTTCTTCAGTATAACTATCCACATATTCCTGAAAACCATCCACATCCAGGACCATTAATGATAATGGATGTCCTGCACTATGTGAAAGGTCGAGTTCTTCCTTCGCAATGTTAACAAAGTACTTCATGTTGAATACGTAACTCACAGGGTCAAGGAAAGCAATCCTTCTTAACATCTTAAGTGTTTCCACCCTCGAAATAGACAAGCCGAGAATAGAGCCGAAAAGGGTCGCTGCAGCAAAAACTGGATGGTCTCTATGAAGGGGAATCTTGGAAAGGAAAACGATCCAGCCAACCTTCACACCACGTTCAACAGGTATCGGCGCCACAATTACAAAATGTTTTACTCCTGAGACTCCCTGGGTTTCCTCTTTCTTGAAATCCACATGCATTATTTCATTCAAAAAGAAATTGGGGTCTTTTGATTCTGGATAATTTGTAATGACCGAGAGGTCGCTGTCAAGAACACATGCTCCTGAAAACCCATACCTCTCAGTAAATACCTTCAAAACCTTTTCTAAAGTAGTTTTTTCATTGGCTGGAGCTATACCCAGAAGAGAAGTGGAAAGCGCACGGAAGTTATAGAGAAAATTCTTCTCCCTGATATTCTCATGAGCAATTGCTTCAAGTTGCGATAGAAAACCAGCCCATATAAAAATAAACACTCCGAGTAATATAAACAGGATAGCCGTGAAGTAAAGTGGACCCTTCTTCAGGATGGGCAGAGATATACTGGGAACCACAACAATATCAAAATATCCAAACGGCACAGACCTGTAAGACCCCTCAGGGAATAGAGCAGGTAGTCTGTCTTTCACCTGTGGAAACTTACCCTCATTAGCTGCTATCAGTTGTTTTTTGTAGTATATTCCAATCATAGCCGGGATACCTGCCGTAATGTGAGAGAGCACTTCCGGAGTTAGTGGAATGTACATAAAAACCTTTTTGGAACCAGGCAACTTTACCTTCATCACAACGAAATATTTTTCTCCATCAGGCGTATAGAAGGTATACTCATACACATCATTGCCTTTAAAGTTATTGGGAATTTTGAGATTCTTAACCTTAAGAGATTCCCATAGTACCTTGTCGTTTTTATCCACGAGTTTTACAGAAAGCGTAGGCCAGTTGTTCCTCAGACCAAGTGCAAGAGCATTGAGTTTTTCCGGTTCTCCCCCTGTTTCAATAACCTGCTCAGCAAAGGTTGAAAGCGTACCACTTATTCCCGTGTTGATTATACTGGCGGTCTTTTCGCTCAAAGCCTTTTGTAGAAGTTCCTGAGAGTGTATCGCTCTATCCAGAGACATGTATAATATGACACTGGCGAAAGCAAAATATAGGACGAAGGGTAGAAACAGGGGACTACGTGTAAACCCCTTAAGACCAATGAGAAATTTATTTGTTTGCATGTTTTCAATTATAAAGAGAAACCCATAAAAATTCAAAGTTCAGCCCCACAATTTAGGTATTTAATTATTTATATACACACAATACAAGTCTCAAGTATTTGATACGCAGTGATTTACGATTTTCATAGTCGAAAATCTGAATACTTTATTTTTATCTAAGGTTTCCCAGGCAAGATAGAAAATACGCATAACCATTTATATATCAACAATTTACTTTACATAATTAAATTCTCTTGACAAATCACATGTTAGGGTTTATAAATAAAAAAATCAAATAAACGGGGTGAGAATATGGATAAATTGTTAAAGTCATTGTTCACAAAAGAAGATGGTGCCACTGCTGTAGAATATGCTATGATAGTGGGACTCATTGCCCTGGTAAGTTTTGTATCGTTCAGATTACTTGGAAGACAGGTACAGAGAATCATAGGCTGGATGTACATCTTGATGTTGAACATTCACTGAATAAAAATACAATAATACTATCAGGGTGCTATCTAATCTCCGAGGGGAGGGTGAGTAGTTTTCCAGTATTTCAATCAAGTATTCAAAATAATAAAAACGCCCCGCTTTTGAGCGGGGCGTTCCTTCTTGGCCTGCCGAATTTCAATCTGGCTTATTTACCTATCTGCGTAATAGGAATATCGATGGAAAGGTCCTTTGCATAATCGTTCTTATCATTGTTCCAGTAGTAATGGTTGGCACCCATTACATGAATGTTGTATACCTCTGGTGTAAAGTCCATAACAAGCATTCCACCGTAAGCAGTTGCTACTCTGCTACCAAAGGAGTGAGAACCGTTCTCCTGGTCTTCCCACATGGTCTCATAATCCACACTACCATAAACTCCAACGAAGATGGAATCCATATCGGTCATGGGTGATGCGGCTATATCAATGTAACCTGCACCACCTACTCTGCCCTGAACACCAAGTCCATATCCTGCGATAACGGTTATAAAGACATCCCAATCCAGTAATCCGTCACCATTTCTTTCTGCGTGAATGTTACCCGAGCACTGGAGTCCGTATACTGCATCTGGTATATTCACACCAAACTGGTTCAGGAGGTTATAAATATCCTGACAATTGAAATCATAATCAAAGCTCTTGCGAAGCACCTTGGCTTCCTCAATTCTATCTCTATACCTATTATAGTAAACGTTCAGAACCTTTGCTCCCACTTCCGGACTCACTGCAATGAATCCGTGAGCGGCAGCCTCAGGTCCGCTATAGAATTCTATTTTTGGCTGGGTTGATTCTGGCTCCGTTGGGGCTTCTGTTTTGCTACACCCAGCGACTACCAAACCCACTACTACCAGCAGGCCCATTAATTTTTTCATAATACACCTCCTTTTTCTCGTCAAGAATTATAGTATAGAGATAGCGATTTGTCAAGATAGTTTGAATAAGGTAACCTTAAAGGGTGCTTATAATCACACAACTTACTGCGGCCCAGGACATTACAGCATCTAAAATCCAGAAATTATCCATCAAACAAATATATAAAGCGTGAGAATTACTGTTCAAAATTTCGACAGAAGATGCCGGAATGTAATAAAAAAAGCGGGAGACGGGACTCGAACCCGCGACACCCAGCTTGGAAGGCTGGAACTCTACCAAACTGAGTTACTCCCGCATAAAGATGGTGGAGGGGGCAGGATTCGAACCTGCGAAGGCTGAGCCACCAGATTTACAGTCTGGCCCCTTTGGCCGCTTGGGTACCCCTCCATGTACCCAGCTGGCGGAGGGATTTGAACCCCCGACCTGGTGATTACAAATCACCTGCTCTGCCGACTGAGCTACGCCAGCATGTGAGTGTTGTAATAATTTATTATAACTTCCACGTTCAGTCAAGCAAGCCAAGTGCCCTGCATTGCTCCCGAATAAGTACACTCTTTGAGTATATGCATACTTTTTTCGCTTTATCTATGAGCTTGTTATTTTCACTATTAGAAACGGCAATAAGCACATTTCTCATTATCGCATCGTATCCTGCTCTTTTTATAGGAGTTCCTTTAAACCTTTCCTGAAATTCATCTCTGCTCATTTCAAGGAGTTCAGAGAGTTCCAAATTTGCAAGGTCCCATCTTGCTTTTTCACCGAAAAATGGTTCTACGAGGTGTATCTTCCTATTATAGGGACACGCAATGGAACACTCATCGCACCCAAAGATTCTATTACCAAAATGACGTGCAAGTTGAGGTTTAATTACTTTGTCTCTGTTCTCAATTGTGTGATAGGAAATGCATCTATTCAGGTCTATTTCAAATGGCGATAGTGCATTGGTGGGACAGGCATCAATGCAGAGGGTGCAGGCTCCACAGTTTTTTCGTAAAGGGGGATCAGGTTCAATCTCAAGATTCGTAAAAATCTCTCCCAGAAATAGGAGACCCCCTAATTCTGGATTTATAAGAAAATTGTTTTTACCAATAAAACCAAGTCCGGCTTTTTTAGCAAAATACCTTTCAAGTACAGGGGCTGAATCAACGAAAATACGTGATTTAATATCTTTTCCTATGCTCTCAATAAACTTTACAACCTCTTTTAACTTTTTCTTGATTACTCTGTGATAGTCCCTTCTCAGAGCATAAGTTGAAATAAAGGCCTGCGTTTTGTCTACTTTTCTCCCTATAAGTTTATCATTATAAGAAACACCAAAAACAATTATGCTTTTTACGCCTTCAAGTAAATAATCCGGATTAAAACGTGCATAAATACGTTGTTTTTCTTCTAAATACCACAGGTTAGCATGCTTTTTTTCATGAATCCATTTTAAATACCTTTTTCTGGTTGCCTCATCCACAGCCGGGTCTGTAAAACCAACAAGGTGGAAGCCTATAGAGAGTGAGAACTCCCTTATTAAATCTTTAAGATGATGTGACCCCTTCAACTTTGAGATTTATTTTTTCTATGCCTTCTGCGTAACCTGTGCTTTCATCTATTTCTATTAAAACACCATTGAACCCGGGATTTCTTTCCTCCGGCTGGAATCTTACAGGTATTCTGTCCACCATTTTCTTAATAAAAAGTTCTCTTTTTACGCCTATAACACCGCTCTGTCCGCCGGTCATACCGGCGTCTGTAATGTAGGCTGTTCCATCTTCTATTCTTTCGTCGTTTGTCTGCACGTGGGTATGGGTACCAATTATTGCAGAAAATCTTCCCTTAAACATGTAAAAATAAGACAACTTTTCTGCTGTTGCCTCAGCGTGTAAATCCACAATTTTCACCGGGATGTCATTAATTTCATGTAATATATCAAATGTAGCATAAAAAGGTGATTCATAAGGTCCCATAAAGACCTGACCTATAAGATTAATAACTGCAATTTTAATTCCTTCCCTTTCGTATAAATTCCACCCTTTTCCAGGGTATTCCCTTGCAATATTAATGGGAACCAGAACTCTCTCACAGTTTTTTATAAAGTCCAATCCCTCACTTCTGTGAAAAGAATGGTTGCCTCCTGTCAGCACATCAACTCCCGCATCAAACATTTCCTTTGCTGTTTTTTCAGTAATTCCGGCTCCATTTGCAAGATTCTCGCCATTGGCTATAACAAAATCAACACTTTCTCTTTTAACTAAATCGGGGAGAAGGTCCTTTATAACCTTTCTCCCCGGTTTTCCAACTATATCGCCTATGAAAAGTACTCTCACTTTGCGTATTCCACTGCCCTTGTTTCCCTGATAACAGTGACTTTGATCTGACCAGGATACTCAAGTTTCTCCTCTATCTGCTCTGCTATTTTTCTTGCAAGATCAAAAGCCTCTATGTCATTTACCTTATCCGCCTCCACCATAACCCTTATTTCCCTACCTGCCTGGAGTGCGTATGCCTTCTCCACACCAGGGAAACTGTGTGCTATCTCCTCAAGTGTTTCTATCCTTTTAATATATGCTTCAACACTTTCTCGTCTTGCTCCTGGTCTTGCACCTGATATAGCATCTGCAGTTGCCACTAATATGGCATTAACAGAACGTGGATCCTCGTCTCCGTGATGAGCTGCTATGGAGTTTACAACAAGGTCATTCTCCCCATACTTTTTGGCTATCTGTGCTCCTATGACGGCATGAGGCCCTTCATAATCTGGTTCTGCAACCTTCCCTATATCGTGTAAGAGGCCTGCCCTTTTAGCAAATTCAACCGGAAGATTGAGTTCTCCAGCCATTACTCCTGCTATATATGCCACCTCTTTGGAATGCTGCAAGAGATTCTGTCCATAAGAATATCTGAACTTCATTTTACCTATATACTTGAGTATTTCAGGGTGAAATCCTGAAAGTCCGAGCTCCAGTGCTGTCTCTTCTCCTACCATACGGAGATACTGCTCAAATTCTTCCTCCACCTTTTTATAAACTTCCTCAATTCTCGCAGGATGAATTCTCCCATCTTTTACGAGCCGTTCAAGTGCAAGTCTTGCCTTTTCTCTCAGTTCTGGATTATGAGATGAGAGTGTAACTGCTTCAGGGGTATCATCAATTATAACCTCAACCCCGGTTACATTCTCAAATGTCTTTATGTTTCTCCCTTCGCGTCCAATAATTCTTCCCTTGAGGTCATCTGATGGAATTGACACCACTGTTACAGTGAGGTCCTGCGCAAGGGGAAGGGCACAACGCTGTATTGCATCAGCCACAATTTTCTGTGCCTCTTTTTCTGCCTTTTGTTTTGCCTCCTCCCTTATTCTATATACGAGTTGTGAAGCCTCGTACCTTGCCTGCTGCTCAAGATTTCTCAAAAGCTCTGCTTTGGCCTCTTCCCTTGTCAGCCTCGCAACCTCTTCAAGTTTCTTTGCCTGCTCCTCAATGAGCTGGTCCAGTCTCTGCTCCTTTGCATCAAGACTCCTCTCTCTGTCAAAGAGTTCCTGTTCCTTTTTCTTGAGTTCCCTTTCCTTTCGGGTAAGTTGGTCGGCTCTTTTTTCCAGTATGAGACTTTTTTCTTCTAACTTTCTCCTTTCCCTATCAAGATTTCGTCTTTCTTCCTGGGATTCCCTCTCAAACCTTTTCTTCTCTTTAAGATAGTAGTCTTTAGCCTGTATTTCAGCCTCTTTCTTTATTGTTTGAGCCTCTCTGCGAGCCTCTTCGAGTATCTTTTCTCTTGTGCCATATGCCTCTTCAATCTCTTTCTTATAGGAAAATTTAAAATAAAGAATAGAGACAGCAAAACCTATTGCACCACCTACGATTATTCCAACTAACAAAGCACCCCACATTTTCTATACCTCCTTGCCTCGTATTTTACCTCTGAGTTTTTCGGATATATATTTCTGCCTCTGCGCCTGCTTCTCGTTTTTATGCGGATTTATATACTTTCCCTCCCTTCTTGCTCCATGACGGAGGAATGGAGGGACATCCTCCTTTTCTCCGCTATCGAGTAT
Source organism: Caldifarciminota bacterium (assembly GCA_027038175.1). GTDB lineage: Bacteria > Hydrothermota > Hydrothermia > UBA1063 > CAJXJZ01 > CAJXJZ01. The sequence continues at coordinate 45,750 of JALVYB010000034.1, forward strand.
CTTCTCGACCCTTCTAAGATACGAGAGCGCATCATTTGATTTTTTCTGTAAAGCGAGATACTGAGCGAGCATGCTCATTATTATTTTGCCCTCTTCTTCGCCCGCTCTCTCGAATGCTTCCCCTCCTGCAAGTGTAACCGCAATGGCAAGAGGATTGGCAAGCCCCACATCCTCTGCCGCGAAAATGAGCATTCTTCTTATTATATACCTTGGATCTGCCCCACCTTTTAAAAGCCTCATCATATAGTACATTGATGCCTCTCTGTCTCCAACACGCATGGATTTTATAAAAGCAGAAACGTTATCGTAAAATTCATCATCTGACATAGCATGACTCCTTATCCCTATCTGCTCAAGGTCATGCCATGTGATTTTTACAGGTGGTTTTTTGTTTAGCGTAAGGACCTCAAGATATCCAAGCGCTCTCCTCGCATCTCCATCACTTAAAATTGCGATTTGCTTTAAAATCTCCTCCCCTACTTCCACATCCAGAAAACCAAGCCCTTTATCTTTATCCGCTATGGCATCTTTAAGTATATCAACAATATCTTCAGTTTTCAATTTTTTAAACTCTAAGGGGAGTACACGAGAAAGAAGCGCCCTGGAAAGGGTGTAAAACGGATTTGATGAAGTTATTCCAATAAGATATATTTCGCCTGTTTCAAGATAGGGAAGTAAAAACTCCTGTTGTAATCTGTTAAGCCTGTGTATTTCATCAAGAATTAGAACAGTATTTCCCGGATTGTTTTTTACTATACCGAGAACAGTTTTTTTCCATTCACCCTGGTGTAACGTACAGGCATTCACTTTTACATGGGGCAAACCAAGGGTTTTACTTATAAGTTTTGCGACCTGAGTTTTACCTGTACCAGGAGGACCATAAAAAAGGAGATTTAGAGGTTTTCTGGCCTCTAAAACTCTCCTTAAAACGCCATCTTCTCCAAATAAATGCTCCTGTCCACGAACGTCCTCAATGCTCTCTGGTATAAACCTATCCGAAAGAGGAACGTATCTCTTTCCAAAAGTATTAAAAACCAATTTATTTTCCCCCCTTTATACACAAATATCATAAACTCTCCCTGAGTTTTTTGATTTCTTCCATTAATTTCTTTATTCTCACCTGCTCTCGCTTATAGTTTCGTTTGAGTTTAAAATAATCAAACGCCACATCATAAACAGTTAAAGCAAGTGCTTTTTCTGGCTGATTCTTTAAAAAAGAATGCCTGAAGTATTTGTCACTCACATATTCTTCAACTTCATCCATTAAAGCCTTTTCTTCTTCTGTAACCGGGACTACCGTAACATGAAACATCTTAAAAAGAGGCCATTTCTCAAACTCGTGTCTTTTATCCTTTCCTGCCATTTTCAAGCTCTCTCACCATCCACTGTATATTTTTAAGTTTTTTATCCAGTTCGTCAAGCAATGCCTCAAGTTCTCCCATTTTACTCTCAAGTTCACGATTCACTCTCATAAGTTCGTCATTATGTTTTTTCAGACGCACAAAATCCTCCATAAATCCTCTGAGTTCATCCTCAAATTCATCAAATATATCAGGCTCTTTGCTCATATCCATGTTGTTTTAGAACCTGGAGAATTCTATTTACATACTCGTCTACGGTGCTACTTTCCAGAGTTCCCTCAAAAGAGGTAAATTGAAGGGAAAGGGTAAAACTTACCTTATCTCCAAGCACCTTACTATCTTCAAATACATCAACAACTTCTACTTTCTCAAGTTCCTTAATACCCGCATCAAGGACATACTTTATTATATCCCCTGCTCTGGTACCTTTTGGAACAAGTATAGATACATCTCTCCGCACAGAGGGGAATCTGGAAAAATCACTGAATTTTATTAGAGGTAATTTTAGTCCTTCCAGATCGAGTTCCAGTACAAAGAGCGGCACCTTTACCTCAAAATGCTTTCTTACAAGAGGAGAAATTTCGCCAATAATCCCCACTTTCCTTCCGTTGTTCAATATATCCACTGAGAAAAGAAATCCCGGTAAACTCTTCTCACTTTCAACAAGGGTAAACTTCATATTCAGGAACTCAGATAGACCATCAAGCACACCCTTAACATCATAAAAATCAAACTTCCTGTTCTTTTTATACCACTGCCTTGAGGTAAATCCACCTGCGAATACTGCAAGTCGCATGGGTTCTTTAAACGGTGTATCTTTACCTTTCTCCCCAATAAATACCCTTCCAATTTCAAAAAGTTTTACATCCTCATTTCCATATCGGATATTAAGGGAACCTGCCCTCAATAGACCAGGAATGAGCGACGTTCTCATAACAGCCATATCAGGTGATAGGGGATTTGCTATCTCAATTGGTGAGGCCTCAGAAAACCATTCGTGTTCCCGCTTTGATATAAATTCAACACTCTTTATTTCAAAGAAACCGCCGGGTAACAAATATTCCCTGAGGTAGTAAGAAAAATCAAGCGGAAGGTCCCCAGGATGATTATCTGGAATATGTATATGTTCAGAAACCCCATCAAAACCGTTAATTCTCAAATATTCTTCCGCTATATCCGCTTCACCTTCTATATCTCTTCTCCTTGATGGAACATGAACCCTGTATTCTGTAGAATCCAGTTTCTCATACGAGAAATTCAACCTCTCTAAAAGGTCTTCCAGTTCTCTGTTTTCCAATTTTATCCCGATTAGCCCTGATACCCTTTCAGTACGTACAGTGATTTTTCTCTCACCCAACCCTTCAACTCTGACATCCACAAGTTTTGAAATTTTTCCCCCTGCAAGTTCCTGGATAAGACGTGCGGCTCTACTGGATGCCATAGGAGGAATGCAGTAATCCGCACCTTTCATAAAACGTATACTCGATTCTGTTCTGAGTCCGTACTTAAAAACGCTTTTTGCTACCACTCTGGGATCAAAATAGGCGCTTTCAAGGAAAATTGAAGTGGTTGTATTCTGAACAGAAGATTCCTCACCTCCTATGATACCGGCAATTGCCACGGGACTGTTTGAATCTGCTATCACAAGGGTATCCTTTGCCAGAGTATACTCCTTCCCGTCAAGTGCAAGGATTTTTTCCCCATCTCTCGCCCCTCTCACTATGATCTGGTCAATTTTATCCAGATCAAAGGCATGAAGAGGATGTCCAAGTTCCAAAAGAACGTAATTGGTCACATCAACAACGTTAGAAATGGGCCTTATACCTGAAAGATAGAGTTTCCTTCTCATCCATAGAGGTGATTTTGCGACCCTTATACCCGAGATAACTCGTCCTGTATACCTCGGACACCCCGTTGAATCCTCTATTTTAATAGAAGGAACGTTTATATTCGGGTCCTCTTCAACTCCATAGGGTGGGATATGAACTTTTTCCCGATAAAAAGCACCCAATTCTGCTGCTATTCCAAGATACCCCAACAAATCCGGCCTATTTGGAGTAATATAAAGGTCATAGAGATAATCATCAAGTCCAAGGTACTCAACAGGACTTGTATCCAGGTCTACATTTTCAGGGAAAAATACTGTCTCTGATTTGTCTTCCAGACCGAGGTCTTCAAGAGAAACAATGTTACCTTCAGATACGACTCCTTTTACGTCTTTCTTACCGACTATGCCACTTGCGAGCTTCGTTCCTGATGTTGCCACAAACACAAACTTTCCCCTCTCAAGTCCCTCTGAACCAGAGACACATTTAAGACTTCCATCCTTAAGTTTAAGACCCACTATTTTATAGTGGGGGTCTGAAGGATGTTCTTCCACAGACTCAATCAGGGCAGTTTTAAGTCCTGAAAGCCCCTCTTTTAAATTGCGTGACTCTTCAACCTCCATACCCAGATGGGTGAAAACCTCTACAAGGTCCTCAGGGGAGTCTTTTATGTCTATATACTCTCTCAGCCAGTTATAAAGAACCTTCATGGTTATATCTTAAACTGTCTCAAAAACTTTAGATTGTTTTCAGAAAACAACCTTATGTCCTTGATTCCATATTTTATCATCGCTATCCGCTCAACTCCCATTCCAAAAGCGAACCCCGTATACTTTTCCGGATCAATGCCAACATTCTTTAAAACCCTTGGATGGACCATGCCACAACCGAGTATTTCCATCCACTCTCCCTTCCACTTCATATAAACCTCAGCACTTGGTTCTGTAAACGGGAAGAATGTCGGGAGAAACTTCACCTCTGTTCCCTTCCCGAAAAGTTCATAAATAAAGTGCATTATCGTGCCCTTAAGGTCCCTGAAACTCACTCCCTTATCAACGTACAATCCTTCAAACTGAGTAAAGGCAGGGGCATGCGAAGCATCAAATGCATCCACGCGAAAAACTCTTCCTATATGTCCTACTCGCACAGGAGGTTTAATTTTCTCCATTGTTCTTATTTGAACAGGTGAGGTATGTGTTCGGAGTAGGAGGCCGGGCATATTTTTCACATAAAACGTATCGTGCATTTCCCTCGCCGGGTGATGAGGTGGAACATTCAGGGCTTCAAAGTTATACCAATCTGTTTCAATATACGGACCATCAACGAACTTAAATCCCAAAGAAGAGAAAATCTCACGGATTTTAAGTTCTACCAGAGTAAGCGGATGTAAATTCCCCTTTAAAATCCTTCTTCCCGGAAGAGTATAGTCCCACGACTTTTTGTGTGCTTTAACCTTTGCCTCTTCTCTTTTTTTCTTCAGAAGGGGCTCAAACTCTTTCTTAAGCGCATTCAAAAGAGCACCTGCCTCTTTTCTTTTTTCTATCGGCAGGTCTTTTAAACTCTTTAGAGCCTTTGTGACAAGCCCCTTCTTCCCAAAATACTTTATACGGATATTCTCAAAATCTTCCGGAGAAGAGGCCTTTTCTATTTCTTCTTCTATTTCGCGCCTGAGATTTTCAGCCTCAGTCACTTTTATTCCCTGACAGAATCAACAAGTGCTTTAAATGCCTCCTTATCACGAACTGCCATATCAGCAAGCATTTTCCTATTGAGATTCACATTGTTCTTCTTCAGGAGATTCATAAACGTGGAGTAATTCAATCCATGCTCTCTCACAGCAGCGTTGATTCTGA
>JALVYB010000035.1 GCA_027038175.1 Caldifarciminota bacterium
CCTGCTGCATAGCCTGTTGCGTGTATATATGAGATTTCTTTGAGTTTTAAGGCTGCCTCAAGTGCAGTTGGATAATTATAGCCCCTCCCAAGGAACATAAAATAGTTGGAATCCTTATACTCATCTGTTATTTGATTTATCTTGTCATCAAGTTTTAGGACGCGCTCTGCAAGTTCAGGCAACTTTCTTATTTCCCTTATTAATTCCTTTCTCTCATCATCGCTCAGATAACCTTTAAGTGCGGCAAGTTCGAGTGAAAGAAGTAAGAGCACTAAAAGTTGTGCGGTATATGCTTTTGTAGATGCCACACCTATTTCAGGTCCTGCATTTATATAAATCACGTAGTCTGATTCCCTCGCTATGGTGCTATCTTTAACATTTACTATAGAGAGCACATCTACACCTTGTTCCTTGGCAAGCCTTATACCCGCTATGGTATCAGCAGTTTCACCAGATTGACTTATAGCCACAACCAGTGTATCTTTAGATAAAATGGGCTCTCTATACCTGAATTCTGACGAAAAGTCGGCGTCTGTAAGTACTCTTGCCATTTTTTCAAGCCATAGTCTACCCACAAAACCTGCATGAAGGGATGTCCCTGATGCTTGGAAATAGTATCTTGATTTGTTAAGGAGGAGTCTTCTCAGGTTGTAATCCTTTAAAAGGGTAAAATCATCTTCTCTTACGTATTCCTGTATGTTTTTTCTGAAAATATTTGGTTGTTCGTAAATCTCCTTTAGCATGTAGTGGGCATATCCTTGCTTGCTCACCATCCCGGGTTCCCATTCTATTGTCTTTACCTCTCTATTAACAGGCTCTCCTTCGAAATTAAAAATCTCGTAGTTTTTCTTTGTGCAAACGCATATGTCTCCATCCTGGAGTACCACTATGTTTTTGGTATGAGACAGGAGCGCCGTCGCATCTGATGCAAGGAGCATCTCGTCTTTTCCCACACCAAGCAATAGTGGGCTGTCTTTTTTGACCCCGATGATTTTATCCGGTTCCAGAGAGGAAACAATGACGAGCGCAAATGAGCCTTTGAGTCTTTTAACTGCCTTGAGCACTGCATCCTTTAGAGAACCTTTATAGTATTCCTCAATGAGATGTGGTATGACTTCACTGTCTGTGTCGGAAAGAAATTTATGCCCTTTTTCTTCGAGTTCCTTACGAAGTTCCTGGAAGTTTTCAATAATGCCGTTGTGAGCGACGGCTATTCTATCATAACAGTCTGTATGAGGATGTGCGTTAATATCATTTACCTGTCCATGGGTTGCCCAGCGTGTGTGACCTACACCTACCTGCCCATTAAAAACCATGCCATTAACCAGGGTGTAGAGGTCTTTTAGTCTGCCTGCCTTCTTTTTGAGAACAAGTCTTTTGTTGTGAATTGCGGCTATCCCTGCTGAATCATACCCTCTATATTCCAGTTTTTCGAGGCCCACAAGGATTACTGAACCAAGGTCTTTATCTCCTACATAACCAACAATGCCACACATTAATTATCACCTTCTTTGGGTTTTATGCCGGAGGAGGGATTTGAACCCTCACGGGCCAGAGCCCAGCGGATTTTGAATCCGCCGCGTCTTCCATTCCGCCACTCCGGCTTCGGGCTATTATTATAAGATAAAATTCTGGAAAATGAAAGGATGAGTACTATTTGAAACTGATTTTTAACCCAACTTCCTCATATCGCCCTCTTGCTGGAAAGCCATAAGAGTATTCGTAAAATTCGTCCAGTAGATTATTGATTTTACCGTAGAATTCGAATCTACCGATTTTTTTGCTCAACGTTACGTCTAAAATCGTGTATGGGGATAGTGTTACTGTGCTATCTTTTAGGGTTTCGTATCGCTTCCCTGCATAGTGGATGTTCATATAAAACAGAATATCATAGAGCACCGGTTTTGACAGTATGAAAGTTCCACTTATATCTGGTTTAAGATCAAGTGGTTGGTTCTCGTCATCACGTGCCTTTTCTGCATTAAGCAAAAAGCGCACTTTTGTGTTTCCTGCGCTGCCGTCTATTTCAAAATTAAATCCGTAGTCTTTGGAATATGAGAGGTTTACCGTTTTATAAAGTGAATCAATTCTAACTCTTTCGATGAGATTTTTATAGCGTGAATAAAAAGTACTAATACTGAGTTTAAAGTTTTTAAATGGGTGGGAGCTCATATCAAATTCAAAATTATCAGAATACTCAGGTTTCAGGTCTGGATTGGGATATGATGAGCCTGCATAAGTTGAATACATTTCCTTGAGTGTCGGAAAGCGTGTTCTTCTGGAATAGGCAAAACTCAAGGATATTCCTTTGTAAACCGTTGAAATACCGATAAGACCGTTTATACCGGTTTGTCGATGATTCTCCTGATTGAGGATAAGATATTCAATGCCTGTTTTTATACCTGAACCACCTATATTGGATACTGTGTAAAAAGAAGAGGATGTGGTAAGAGCACTGAGTTTTGTCCATTCTTTATTTATATCAGGTTGTTCTCTGTGAACATCGTTTTTAATGTAGAACTTTATAAAGCTCTTATTAAAAGGTGAGATTTTAATAAAGCCACCTTCCCCATAATCATCATAAGTTGAATGAAATGCATATCTTTTAGTTTGAGTGGTAAAAGTGGAATCATCATAAGAGTCAAGAACATTATAATATTTGTCGTAGAAAACTCCATATTTTACTTTCCTCAAGTTGTGAGTAATTTGCAGTTTGTAGTTTCTCCACACAGGGAATTTCCAGTATCGTTTACGGCTGTCCAGAATATTCCAGGGCACACCTTTTTCATTATCAAGAACAAGGGTACTCAATTTTAGATTTCCTGGTATGGCTTTTTTAATCTGGAACTTTAACATGGCACCTTTCCTGACAGAGTATGAATTTTTACGGAAGGTTGAGGAAGAATATGGTGTGTTTTGTGAAATATAAAATCCACGACTCTTTTCGTATGAGATAGTGAAGGAAAGGTCCATAAAAGGTATCGTCTGACCAAAATAAATCGTATTTCTGAAAGTCTCACCTTTACCATAACTTATGTCAGTGTATGCTTTTTTTCTAATGGGAGAGGTTGATATGTTAAGTATTCCTCCCATAGCATTTGAACCCATTAGAAGAGGAGTTGTAGGAGGTATTATTGAATAACCATCTACAAACCCTGCAGGAATCTGTTCTAAATCAAACTGACCGGAATAGGGTATATTGAGAGGAACTCCATCGATTTCCACCTTTATATCTTTTGAATTTGCCCCTCTTATAAACAGCATGGCGTATCCCTTTCCTGTCACATAAAATGAGAGGGAGGGATGCAGGGAAAAAAGGTGTTCTACGTTCCTGATTTTACCCATTTTTAGGGTACTGTCTTTTACACTCACAGTGGGTGTAGCCTCTCCTTTCACAACTACGCTATCCAGATAAAAAACGGGCATATCATTTTTTCTTGTTGTTGCAAGAAGTTGTAGAAGCAGAAACAAATAATTCATATATATCTCTCCTCCTTAAGGCTCTTATATTTTAATGCAGCAGGATAGAATGGCAAATCTGGAAATTCTTTGTTTCACTATCTGGCAGGCAATATAATAGAAAAACATAATGAGAGATGTCCTGTTCATAGATGATTTAACCGGGGTATATAATAGAAGATATTTGGCTACCCTGAAGGACTCTCTTCTTAAAGAATTCGTAGAAAATAAGATTCCTTATACTCTTTCTGTCATTGACATAGACCATTTCAAAAGTATCAATGATACCTTTGGACATCAAAAGGGAGATGAAGTGATAAAAGGTTTTGCAGATTTTCTCAGGTCTAATCTCAGAGGAAGCGATGTTATAATCAGATATGGAGGTGATGAGTTTATTGTGATTTTACCAGAACTTTCAAGGGAAAATGCTACTTTCATATGGGAGAGGCTTCTTAAAAGGTTAAAGGAAACTACTGTCGCTGGTCTTAATATCACAATGAGCGTCGGGCTTGCCTCCTTCCCTGATGATGGTGTTCAATTTAAGGAACTCTTTGCTGCAGCAGATGCTGCTTTGTATGATGCTAAAAGGCGAGGAAGAGGCAGGGTGGGGGGATTCTCTCGTAAATCTCTACTTGTTCCGGTAAGTACATTCGTGGATAGAGAAAAAGAAACAGATATTCTGGAGAGGATAATTTATAGGAGCATAGCAAAACCGAGAGTTATCAGCATACTTGGCCCTGTGGGTGTTGGAAAAACAAGGCTTGTTAAAGAAGTCCTTGGCAGGGTGAGAGATAGAGAAATAGTCTGGAGTGATTGTATACCTTTTGTTGAAAATATCCCGTATTATGCAGTTAGGGAATTGATTAAGTATAGATTAAAAAGAATAGGTAAAAATCTACTCGATGGAATTGATACTCCATTTCTTGTAGAAATTTCCAAACTCGTTCCTGAGGTTGGCGTGTCAGCAGAGCAAAATGCAGGGAGCAGGACTGTTGATAAGTATAGACTTTATGAGAGCATTAGATTATTTTTTGAAAAAGGGAAGAAGGATAAAATAGTTGTTGTTGATAATATACAGTGGATTGATAGGGGTTCGATTGAGATCCTGAAATATCTTATAGTATCTTTGAAGAGTGTTAATTCGGTTTATATTTTTATACAGAGGGAGGACGAGGTAAATGAAGAAGTACGGGATTTTTTGAGGGATATATCCCGAATGGCTGAGGTAGATGAACTCGTACTTGAACCGCTGGATGAAAAGAAGGCAATGGTTTTTATATCCATGGCGCTTGGCGACGATAAGGTGGAAAGTGACCTTCTTTCGTATGTGTTTCATGAGACCGGCGGTAATCCCTTTTATATGGAAGAACTTTTGAGAGAACTTTATGAAGGAGAATATCTGGTTTTAAAGGGAGGAGAATGGACTTTCCATCGCCCTGAGAAGGGAGTTATACCCAAAAGTATTGAAGATATAACTGAGAGGAAGTACAGGGAAATTTCAGAAGAGGCTAAAAAAGTGCTCGAGATAGCGAGCGTAATCGGGTATTTTGATATTGATATGCTTGCTGAATTCACAGGATTCAATGAAGGACATATTCTTGGACTTTTAGATGAGCTTGTGTCCCGTGGGTTTGTAAGAGAAGGTGAAGAAAGAATAGAATTTAAAGAGGGTATATCTCGTGAAATGATTTATGAAAAGCATGTTGGAAAGATCAAGGGGCGTGTGTATCACAAAAAAGTTGCAGATTATCTTTTGTCTCAATATGCGGAAAAGACAGACAGTATTATTATGGAAGTAGCCAACCACCTTTATATGGCAAGGGATTATGAAAGAGGACCCTCCTATCTTTTAAAAGCAGCTATGGCGGCCAGAGCCCAGTATTCGTATGATGTTGCCATATCCTATTTGAAAAAGGCTCTCTCATTGGGTGAAGGTAGATGGTCTCATGTTGACCTTTTACTTGATATTTATCAGGAGTTAATCGATGTACTTCATTTTAAAGGTAATAATCCAGAAGCCTTCCGGATAGTTGAGAAGGCTCTTGACCTTGTTAAAAATAGTGGAGGGGAAAGACTTGCTGCTTTTTATCAGAGAAAAGCAATTTTACTGTACTCTGTGTCAAAATTTAAAGAATCTGTCCAGTATGCTGAAATGGCTAAGAAGATATATGAGGAACTCGGAAGTAAAACTGGAGTTGCACATTCTCTTAATATTATGGGTATCGCGAAACTGTTTGAAGGAGATTACGAGTTGGCAGAGAAATTTCTTAAAAGTGCCAGGGATATATTCGTTGAGATAGGGGAAAAGGAGGGTATAGCAAGTGTCTATAACAATCTTGGAGCAGTTTATGACAGGCTGGGCAGGCTTGAAGAGGCTCTGTCGGCGTATGAAGAATCCCTCAAGATAGCAGAAGAATTTAAGGATTTAAAAGGTAAAACCTTACTACTACATAATATAGGTTCGGTTTATCTTGATCTTGGAGACCTTGATAGGGCTGAAAAGTATCTTAATGATTCTTTAATACTTGCAGAGCGTCTTGGGGATTACTCAAGTATGGCAAATTGCTATCTACTACTTGGTCTTCTCTATAAGGAAAGGAGTGAGTTTGAAAAATCACTGGAGTATTACAGGAAGTGCGCTTTTATTGCAGATTTTACCGGAAATACCAATCTTTTAGCATGGTCAAAAGAAAACACCGGCGAAATTTACTATATGCTCGGTAGAATGGAAGAAGCAGAGAGATTTTTTAAAGAAGTTCAGCGTATGACAAGGGATATAGGAAACACCTATCTATCCTTTTATAACCTTCTCGATACTGCAAGACTATACCTCGAGAGAGGGCATTATTCGAAAGCCGAAGAAATTCTTAAAACCATGCAGCAACTTGTGGATAAAACAGGTTCTTTGAGACTTAAAGAAGATTACCTATTAACAAAAGCTGAACTTTATGTGCTCAAAGATGATATTGGAAACGCTGTTATAGTTTTAGAAGAGATAGAAAATAAAGACTTCCATTTTCACATGCTCAGGGCTGAGATTTTTTTTAAACAGGGAAGGTTTATTGATGCTCTCTCTGAAATTAGTACAATAGACGCGGAAAAGTTATCAGAATTTTACCGTACGAAAATTGATACACTTAAAGCAAGGATATATATTGCGCTTGGCAAGAATAAGGAGGCATTAACTGTACTTGCAAATGTTAAAAGTTTTTATGAGAGAATAGGCGCAAAACCCAGATTAAAGGAAGTAGAAAAATTGATAGAGGAGGCGGTTTAGTGAATTCCCAGTATGAGTTTATATCGTCTTATAAATTTCGTTTCTTCATATGTGTTTAAAAGCCTGGGTTGTGTGCCTGTTATCTTAATAGGCCAGAGCGTAATGGCATTTATTTTACCCTTCTTTGATAGGGTACATGCAAACATCACCGCCTCGTTTCTTTCTTCTCCTTTCTGGTCGAATATGAAATTCCCCAGGCTGTAGATTATAGGTTTGTTTTTGTAAAATTCAAGTTCCTGAATCACATGTGGATGATGTCCCAGTATAATATCTGCTCCTGCATCTATTAGTTTGTGGGCTAAGAGTTTTTGTTCCTTAGAGGGATGGTGTTTATACTCTATCCCCCAATGCAGGGAAATTATTATGAAATCTACGCTGTCTCTCAATCTGTGGATAATGGAAATTGCTGTATCCAGATTGAAAACTGCGATTTGTGTGGCATTTTCCCTTGTAGGCACACCTGTTGGAATTAAACAATAGGATATAAAGGCAATTTTGATTGAGTTTTTCTTAACTATTAAGGGTGTATAGGCCTCTTTAAGAGTATTCCCTGCACCTACGATGTGAAATCCAGCCTTTTTTAGTCTGCTAATGCAGTCAGATAAAGCATTTCTTCCAAAGTCAAGGGCGTGATTGTTTGAGAGATTGATAACATTGAAACCCGACATCTTTAGAGGCTGAATGAACTCTGTATCTGCTTCAAATGTGATAGGTTTTCTTATAGGCCTGCCTCGTTTGGAAATGATAGATTCAAGATTGCAAAAAGCAAGGTCATATCTACGGATTATGTAATAAATTTTTCTGAATGGGAAAAAAGTCCCTTCCTTTTTTGCTATTCTTTCTGTCCCTCTGTCGAGCATAATATCTCCTACTGCAATGAATCTAACTAAGGAAGTGTGTGCATTTATATTCTGTGTTTTGCTGTGACTTCTCCTGCATCCTGCAAATATGAGCGCAGTAACAAGTAGAATCTGTGTTTTCACACCCAAAGTATAATTATTATGTCCAGTTGAATCAATATTTTGAAGGATTATTATTTGACCATTTAGGATTCAAAATTTATAATACAGGCACTATGGAAGTATTTCTGCAGAATGTGATTGCTGTAATTTGGGATTTTGACAAAACTTTAACCCCGAGGTATATGCAGGAGCCACTTTTTAAAGAGTACGGTGTGGATGCCAACAAATTCTGGCAGGAGGTGGATGGCCTTGTGGAATTCTATAGAGCGCAGGGAGTTAATCGAGTAAATAGAGATACGATTTATCTTAACCACATTTTGACTTATGTGAGAAAAGGAATCTTTAAGGGACTATCCAATAAGAAGCTTCGAGAACTCGGTGCGAAGATTGAATTTTTTCCAGGGCTTCCCGAATTTTTTCAGAAAGTAAAAGAATTCGTAGAGGAACATCCGCTCTTTAGAGAACATGACATCAAACTGGAACATTATATTGTAAGTACCGGGATATATGAGATGATAAAAGGTAGTAAAATAGCCCCATACGTTGATGATATCTGGGCCTGTGAATTTGTGGAAGAAGTTGCGGAACCGGGTTATCTTGAGAAGAAGAAACAGCAGACTCTCTTTGGAGAAACTCATATAACAGGGGCACGCGTTGAAAAAGAGATAAAAGATATCTGTTATGCAATAGACAACACAACGAAGACGAGGGCAATTTTTGAGATTAACAAAGGGTCTAACAAAGTGAAGAGTATAGGGGTAAATGACAACATAAAGCCAGAGCACAGGAGAGTCCCGTTTGAAAATATGATTTACATAGCCGATGGTCCAAGTGATATTCCCGTATTTTCCATTATGAAACAGTATGGTGGTGTTGCTTTTGCAGTTTATGAGAAGGGCAATAGAAAGGCATTCAAGCAGGTAAATGAACTCCAAAGACAGGGGAGAATTCACGCCTTTGGGGAAGCAGATTACCGTGAAAATTCTCAAATATACATGTTAATCATGCACTATGTAGAGGAAATTGCCCACAGAATAGTGAAAAAACAGTATGAAACATTAAAAAAACGCGTGGGGAAGCCCCCACGCCATATATGAATTTTAGTCTTCTTCAAGGAGTGATGTAAAGTCGTCGTGATGCTCTTCTTCCTCTGCCAAGATTTTCCTGAATAATCTGTGTGTTGTTTCATCACCTTCTTCCCTTGCAACCTTAATTATCTCTTTATAGAGTTCAATGGCTTCTTCTTCTGCTTTTACGTCGAATTTAAGCATCTCTTCAAGTTTTTCCCCTACGAATATGGGAGCAGGTTTTGTAGTAGGTATTCCACCCAGATATGAGAGCCTTTCTGCAATCTCTTCTGCGTGTTTCATCTCGGTAATAGCAATCTTTTTGAACAGGTCTTTTACCATGTGTCCCTTTATACCTTTTGCCAGGATATGTTGCCACATATACTGAATTGATACCTGTATTTCCCGTGCAACGGCCTGATTCAACAGGTCTTTTAGTCTATCACTTGCCATTTAAAACCTCCTTTTATGTTTGTAATTATTCTAAATCAACCATAGCGAATAAGCAATTTATTTGATTGTTTAAACAGGTTTTAGGGTTTATAATACTTACAAAAAGGAGGTTTGTATGAAGAAGTGGTTAGTTATAGCAGTTCTCTTATTCAATGTTAAACTATTCGCACATCAGATAATAGTGGACGGTGACCCTGCTGATTGGGTTGGTGCCAATATCGGATTAAATGATACAGCATACATTGATGCAGGAGAAGCCATCTGGCTGGACACACAGGGAGACGATATAGGCGATGGTGGAGACGCACAGGGTGCTCCTGACAATCCTGCCGGGTATACTTATCCAACGGATAGCACATTCACAGGAGGTGAGGCAGATATAATTCAGGGTAGATTGACTGCAAATGCTCCATACCTTTATTTTCTTGTTCAACTGGATACCTTTGCTTCCAATTACTATCCCATGGTTGTTATTATGATGGATGTTGATGGTGTAAGAGGTAGTGGAAACGTATGGGTACCTCAAAATGCAGACTGCCAGGTGGATTCTCAAATTGCATGGGATTATGCTATAGTTATTGGAGATAACGGTATAAAGGTTTTCAATTCTGCATGGCAGGATATAGCGGATTCAGTTGAGGCGCAGGTTGTCTATAATCCAAACAATGGATACATAGAAGGGTCTTTGAATGCTGTAAAGCTCGATTCTACCTTCCTTGATACGGTGGTTACATATGTCATGGTTGCAGGATTAAATGAATTTGGTAACTTTAAAGAGGTTGATGACACGGCAACGCAGTGGCATGGTGGTGGAGGTCTCGGTGAAAACGGTCAAACAGATAGTATTTTCTGGATAGAGCCAGATATTTATGACCTTGCGTTTGTAAAATCAAGCGATCAGGTAAATGATTTAAATAGTTACATAGCCAATGACTCTACTTTGCAACCTGCAGTTATAAGACCCACGAGTTCTGTATCCATACCCATGTACTGGATTACAACTGGTATAAAAGAGTATGGAAATAGGAAAGCAAACCATGAAACACCTGTTCTTTTTGCGACAAAAGGTATTGTGAATCTTGGGTTCAAAGCAAATGTAATTACTCTCTATTCAAAGAACGGTGCAAAAATTGCAGAGTACTCCAACACAGATAGATTTGATGTTTCCTCATTTAAATATTCTGTGATGTTTGCAGTAATCAGTACATCACAGGGTAAAAAGGTTTATAAAGTTATCAAGGGAAGATAACAGTAAATACTTATGAGGGAAAGCCTGAGAGAGCAGGTTGAATCGTATATTTACATAGGCCCTTTTCTCCTTATCTTTGTTCTCTTTATAGGCTTTCCCTTTATTTATGCCTTTTTCCTTTCTTTTCATAGAGTAACCACGTTGCAGGACGTATTTGGAGGGCTCGAGTTTGTTGGATTTAGAAATTACATTTTTATTTTAAAGGATCCACGTTTCCACTGGGCACTTCTTGTTACAGCATATTATGCAATTCTTATTATACCCATGAATATTGCTTTTTCGCTAATTCTCGCCTCTCTTATGCGGGTGCCGTTTAAATTGAATTCTCTAATGAAAACCGGGTTTTTCCTCCCATTTGTGCTTGACGCTTTTGTGGTTGGTATTGTCTGGACTTTTTTGCTCTCAGGAAGGTTTGGTATTATAACCAACCTGCTTCGTCCTTTGATAAGTGAGGCACTTTACAGGCAGGGTTTTCTTGGTACACCTTCTACTGTGATGCCATCTGTTGCGACGGCAATGGTCCTGAAGGGAGGAGGTTTTGGAATGGTTTTGTATCTTGCCGCCATGCAAAATATTCCAAAAGAAATATATGAGGCAGCGGACATTGATGGTGCTTCTGGATTAAAAAAGTTTTTCTATATTACTTTTCCACTTTTAAAACCTGTTACAACTTTCATGGTGATTACTGGTTTAATAGGTGCAATCTCTGCTTTCGCCGAGTTTTATGCGATGACCGGGGGAGGACCCACTGTTTTTCATTTCGGTATGCCTCAGGGTATGACAAAGGTAACGGGATTGTATTTGTTTGATTTCATTCAATCTCTGAGACTCGGGAAAGCGGCTGCTCTTGCTTTTATACTGCTTTTGATAACACTTTCGATTTCACTTATTTATGCTAAACTACAGAGGAAATAGAGTGAAAAAGATTATTGTATTTCTGGTATCTTTAGGGCTCTTGATTGTGGTACTGTTTCCGTTTGTCTGGATGCTTTATACAGCCTTCAAGCCACCGGGTACCGGGCTTATTTTTTCTTTAAAGACAGGTTTAACGCTTGAAAATTTCAAAAAAGTACTTTTTGAATATAACTTCCTCAGATATTTTAAAAACAGTTTTATTGTGGCCTTTTTCTCCGCCACTTTTTCTACCCTTTTCGCTGCTATGGCAGCATATGCTTTTGCTAAGAAAAGATTTTTCATGAAAAATACACTTTTCTGGCTTTTTATTGCCTCAATGATGGTTCCGGGTCTTTTATATGTCATACCACAGTTTCTTGTTGTATACAAACTTAGATGGATGAACACCTATCAGGGTATGATTGTTCCACATCTTGCCAATGTATTTGGTCTTTTTATACTTACACAGTTTGCAAAAGAGATCCCTGATTCCCTTATAGAGGCAGCGAGAATAGACGGTGCATCAGATTTCAAAATTTTCCTGTTTTTAATGCTTCCTCTCATGGTTCCCATTGTGGCAACAGTGTACCTTTTAAATTTCCAGTTTCACTGGTCAAATTTTCTATGGCAATTAATAGTAGCCCAAACAGACAGAATGTACACAGTGCCTGTTGGACTTGCCATGTTTAAAAATGCTCATCAGGAAGCCTATACGCTTGAAATGGCGGCTTCCTCACTTTCGATTATACCGATTGCAATAATATTTGTTTTCGCACAGAGGTATTTCATTGAAGGAATAACTCAAGGTGCGGTTAAAGGATAAAAGGAGGATTTAAATGATTGAAGAACTACTAAAAAAAGACAGAATAATCTTCAACATGGAGGCAAAAACAAAGGATGAGGCTCTGCAGGAGCTCATAAAACCGTTGAACCTCTCAGAGGAAAGGCGTAAGGTTGTATTAGAGGCACTCAGAAAGAGAGAAGCAATTGGGTCAACAGGAATTGGTCATGGCATCGCGATTCCTCATACAAGGAGCGTTGTTCTTGATAGCGTGTCACTTGTTGTGGGGCGTTCTAAAGATGGAGTGGATTTTGATGCACTTGATGGGAAGCCAGTACATCTTTTCTTTCTTCTTGTTGCACCACCCAATGACCCGGGGACAAAATATCTCATAACACTTGGAGAAGTAGCCAGAATGGCTAAAAAACTTATTGAAAAGAATGCATATCTTGAGGCAAAAGATGAGGATGAGTTTTTCAAGATTTTGAAAGAAGTAGCAGGAGAAGTATAATGGATGAGGTTATAGAGAAACTTATCGCTCTTAGCGATATAGATGCTATGCTCAAGGATGCAGAATCTGATGAGTATCGCAATCTCGGATTTCAAACCAAACAGGAGTGTATCGACAAACTCAAGAAGATGAGAGATGAGATTGCATCAAGTATTCCAAGACAGGTGCTAAAGAGGTATGAAAAACTCAAAAAGAAGTATGGAAGAGGAATTGCCCCTGTTGTAAATAGTGTGTGTACGAACTGTTTTATGCAATTTCCAACGGAGGTAGCATCAAAGACTGATAAAAATCAGAAGATTGAATTCTGTCCCAACTGTGGGATAATTATTTACTGGACGTAGTTCTAACTTTTATTCAGGGAGTATAAAAATGGCATGGAAGATAGGTGAAGTATTGCCCATTATAAAACAGAATGTCGTTGATTTAATACCAGAGGAAGAACTTATAGAAAAACTCAAGAAAAAGGATAAAATAATAGTAAAATACGGTGCTGATCCGTCAAGACCTGATCTTCATCTTGGGCATTACGTGTGTCTTAAAAAACTTAAAGACCTTCAAGACCTTGGATTTTCCATCGTATTTATTGTGGGAGATTTTACTGCAATGATAGGTGACCCCACGGGGAGGTCAAAAACAAGGCCCAGGCTCACTGAAGAGGAGGTAAAAGAAAATTCAAGAACTTATTTTGAACAGGTATTCAAGGTTCTTGACAGAGAAAAAACTATTGTGAGGTATAATTCGGAGTGGCTTGCCCGTCTCACGGCTAAAGATATAATAGAAATCTCATCCACTTATACAGTAGCTCGAATGCTTGAACGTGATGATTTTGCAAAAAGATACAAAGAGAATATACCCATTTCGATACATGAGTTTTTATACCCCATATTTCAGGGATATGATTCCTATGCAGTCCATGCCGATATAGAGGTGGGAGGGACGGATCAGGTATTCAATTTCCTTGTAGCAAGAGAAATACAGAAACATTTTGGAGAAGAACCTCAGGTTATTCTCACAGTGCCACTCCTCGAAGGAACTGATGGAAAATTAAAGATGTCAAAGTCTTATGACAATTACATAGGACTCACTGAGAAGCCTGAAGATATTTATGGTAAAGTAATGTCCATTCCAGATACTCTAATTTACAAATACTATAAACTCGTACTTTATTACGATGATGAGTCTTTAAAGAAAGTCGAGTCATTTATCAGGGAAGACCCGAGAGGGGCCAAAGCAAAACTTGCCTATGAGATTGTAAAACTATTGCATTCTGAGGAAGATGCAAAAAGAGCAGAGGAGCATTTTAACAGGGTCTTCAGGGAGAAAAAGATACCAGATAATATCCCCGAGTTTGAACTACCCAAAGAGGGTTTAAATATTGTGGAGATTCTCTACAGGTCAGGTCTTGTAACATCGAAAAGTGAGGCAAGACGCCTTATAAATCAAAGGGCGGTTAAATTAAATGGTGAGCCTGTAACCAATATTGATACCGTTTTGAAGAGGGACGGTGAAAAGGTTTTGAAGGTTGGAAAAAGGAAGTTCCTGAAACTAAGGTGATGACAGAAGACGAAGTTTACATGTCATTTGCCCTTAAACTTGCAGAGGTGGGGTTTGGGTTTACGTGGCCAAATCCAGCTGTTGGCGCAGTTATTGTTAATAGGGGAAGAATAGTAGGTATTGGTTATCATAGAAAAATAGGGGAAGACCACGCTGAAGTGATGGCTATAAAGGATGCGAGAGGACTTACGGAGGGCGCGACTATGTATGTGACACTTGAGCCACATTCTTTCCACGGTCTTGTGCCTCCATGTACGGATGCCATTATTAAGGCAGGGATAAAAAGGGTTGTCATTGCAATGGAAGACCCTAATCCAAAGGTGAGTGGTAATGGTATAAGAATTCTTAGAGAAAAAGGTATTGAGGTTACAGTCGGTGTACTTGAGAAAGAAGCGAAGTTCATGAACAGATTTTTTATAAAATTCCATAGAAAGAAAGAGCCGTATGTAATTTTGAAATACGCTGTTACCATGGATGGATTTATAGCAGATGGAAAAGGCAATTCTAAGTGGATAAGTAACGAGGAATCACGTAGAGAGGTTCATAAAGTTCGAGGAGAAGTTGATGCTATTATGGTAGGAAGAAAAACGCTCTATAAAGATAATGCCATGTTAAATCCGAGAATGGTTTTCCCTGCCCGGTATCCTGTGAGAATAGTTGCAGGAACGAGATTTGATGATAATATGATGAATCTGAATTTTTTCAGAGTAAGCGGAGAAAAATGGATACTTACCACAGAAGAGGCACTTCTCACAGAAGTTTTTGATAGAGTTGAGGTTATAAGATGCGGTAAAGAAAGGATTGATTTTCGTTGCTTTTTGCAGAAAATGGCAGAAAGAAATATGCTTTCACTGCTTGTAGAAGGAGGTGCCAGTCTTGGTACTTCTTTACTGAAAGAGAACGTTGTTGATGAAATTATACTCTTCAAGTCCCCCCGCATTTTTGGTAAGGGTCTTTCCATGTTTACAGAAAAAATAGACCTTAATGAAAAAGGTTTCAAACTTTATGAAGAGAGAGAGCTTAGTGGGGACATTATGCTAAGGTATATAAAAGATGGGATTTTTGATTGAAAAAATACATGCTCTTGGACTGTCTCCTGAACTTCAGGTAGTAATAATTGCGGCTTCTCCCATACTTGAATTGAGGGGGGCTATTCCCTATGGGGTGTGGGTTCTCAAACTACATCCCTTAAAGGTTTTTCTATTATCATTGTTGGGAAATCTTGGAATTATAATTCCGCTTTTGTATGTACTTGATCTTGTAATGGTAAGGTTTGAGAAATTGGAAGTTGGTAAAAAACTGATAGAAAGAGCAAAGAAAAAGGGCAAATTAATAGAGAGGTTTGAGTTATTGGGACTCTTTCTATTTGTTGCAATACCACTTCCGGGTACAGGTGCTTGGACTGGTGTGCTTGCGGCTCTGGTATTTGGAATAAGAAAGCATCTTTCAATACCGGCAATATCTTTCGGAGTTATTGCGGCTGGAGTAATAATGACTCTTATTGTAAGCCTTGGACCGGTTAAAGGAATAATATTTGGAGTGCTATTTCTTGCAGGAATGTCAAAAATGCTTGATTATATTACAGAGAGGAAATGAAGGTATTCTATCCGGCATTTGAATCAAACTACATACCCCCATTCAGGGTACAGGGGAAACTTTTGAATACATTTTTTGAAACCCCAAAAAGGTTGCAGGAGATATTAAAATATTTTGAGAATAGCGCAGATAGATATGAACTTGTAAAAATTGCTTCAATAGGTATTGAAAATATTGGGAAGGTCCACTCTCAGGACCTTATTATGTTCTACTCAAAACTCCAGAAAATCCTTGGAAAAGGTGAATACGTCGAGGCTATTGTTTATCCTCTTCAAAAAGGTCAGAAACCCCAGAATATAAGATATCTTGCAGGTTATTACTGCTTTGATTCGAGAACTGTACTTAAAAAGGAGACCATTAAGGCTGCACTTAATGCAGGGACCGCTACTATAAAGGCTGCTATGGAACTTGTGAATTCTGTGGAACAACATGTTCTTGCACTTGTGAGACCACCAGGGCATCATGCTGGTAAAAACTTTTATGGTGGGTATTCTTATATCAATAATGCTGCTCTGGCAGCAGATATTTTAACCAAACTTGGCCGCGTTGCTGTTATAGATATTGATTACTTCCATGGCAACGGCACACAGGACATTTTTTATAATTCCTCAAGGGTATTTACCATTTCAATTCATAGAACGCCTGAAAGGGAGTTCCCTTATTACTGGGGCTATATAAACGAGAGAGGCAGAGGAAAGGGGGAAGGCTGGAATGTAAATATACCACTTGACGGCACGGTTAATGGATCTAAATACTTAAAAATTATGGAAAAAGTGATAAAACTCATTTCAAAGGCAGATGTTAAAGGTGTTGTTGTGTCATTTGGTAGTAATATACATAGACATGACGAACAGGGTACATTCGACATTGATACGGAATATTTTGAAAAAATCGGAAGTTTGGTGGCTTCTTTAGGTGTGAAAACCATAACGGTACTTGAAGGCGGGTACAACCCCAGGATACTCAAAGAATCTTTGCTATCTTATCTGGAGGGGATATATGGATAATATGAAAAAAGTAGGCATAAGATACATAAGAGCGTCTGCATTTCTGGTATTGTTTTTTCTAATATTGTATGTAATTTTTGCCCTTGGTGGGTTATTTACCGGAACATTTTATACTACATGGGGAATAGTGAGTTATCTCCTTTTGCAGGTGCTTTTGCCGATATATGGTGGTTTCCTTCTGTTTTTTATTCTCTACCTTTTTGCTGAGGTACTGGAAAAGTATTTTCAGGAAAGGTAGAATAATAGTCGCATAACCAGAGCCCCTGATAAAGGTGCCCACACATTGTCATCTGGATAGAAGTTTGCAAATTCCATAACTCCGATTGTAAGACCGGATATTATTTTTATATGCAATGGTATTGGATGAAAAGATATAAGTGAAATCAAAAGGGCTAAAACTGTAAATGTGGCAAAATGTGCGAGATCTTTTCCTTCTGGAGGTTCTCTTAATAGACCGGCTACTATTGGGGTTATCCCATCTACAAGCACTGAAACAAACACAACAAAGCCAAAAGTCACTTCATCCCATAAAAGAGCCACAGTGGTTATACTTATAAGCATGTAAGTGGCACCTGATATTCCCTTTTTTTCCTTTTCTTTCATTAGATTGCCAGTTAATGAAAGGAATTTTCTGTTAAATGTATTTGATTTTTTTCGGAGTATTTCAAGGAATATTGCTGTAAATGTCAATAGTAGTAGAATCAATTTTGTCTTTGTATATCCTATATACATGGGGAGAAAAACCACAGAGAGAAGTGATAGATGAAGAAGTTTCCTGAGATAGAAACGTGTATTACTCAATGTTGTACGTAAGGCTGAGTTTATGGGTAAATCCTATCTCCTGAAGGGGAACAATCGCATAGTCAATAAGCAATTTCTTGAATATGAGCCCTGCTCCCATTGTTATACCTCTCCTTCCTGTGCCAGCACGTAGTTCTACATGTTTGCTAATTGGTAAATTAAAACCAAAAGCTGCATACAATGAGACGTTTTTACTTGAGAATAATGCATAACTTTTTGGACCTTCATACTCTGCAACCAGTGTAAAGACATAACTGAATTTACTGAATTTTACTGAGACTCCTGCATGAACACGGGGTTTTAGTATTTCGGTTGAACCGTTTTCCATCTTGGCACCTAATAAATTTTTGAAAGCGACGCCCCAATAGATTCTTTCATTTTCTTTTCCAGTTATTCCTGCATCTATCCCAAAGCCATTTACTGGATAATCCGGAAGTTTCTCCTTAAAAACAGTCATTGAAACCCCGGCTCTTACATTGCTTTTTACAACATAGGATGCCTGTGTGCTCATATATAAAAGCGTATATCTCTCCCTTTCTTTTATTCTTATATTGTTCTGAACCGGACCTTCTGTTGTATCAAGAAGTTCTGTAAGTTCGACTGGGTTAGAGTGAACATAAGAAAAGAAAAACGAAAAATTGTAGTGATTCCCTCTTATACCAGTCACGTATGCATTCTCTACGTTAAGGAATCCACCGTGATACGTATAATGAGAAACGGATAATTGTTTTGTTTTTGAGCACTGGGCTGGATTGAGCAGCAGGGGATGCAGGGAATCAGCCAGGACGGCGTGATCTTCGCCCAGGGATACCACAAAAGGTGATTGAAAAATCTGGAATATATCTCCGGAGTAACTATATTGAGTGTAAAAGGAAAACAGTGCTAAAACAAAAAGAATCATTTATCAACCTTCAAAATGGTGAAGTGGTTGTTTGTATATATACATATTTGAGAAGCAATCTCAAGAGATTCTTTGACTATTTCGTAGGGTGGCATTTTGGTATGTTTTGAGAGAGCACGTGCAGCAGCAAGTGCATAGGGTGCTCCTGATCCAATTGCAACTATACCATCATCTGATTCTATAATATCCCCTGTCCCGGATATGATTAAGGCATGTTCTGTATCAACAACAGCAAGCAGGGCCTCAAGTTTCCTGAGTACTTTATCCTGTCTCCAGTCTTTTGCGAGCTCCACTGAGGCTTTAAGTAAATTTCCTTTACTTATTTCGAGCTTTTCTTCCAGTCTCTCAAAGAGTGTTAAAGCGTCGGCAGCAGCCCCTGCAAATCCTGCAAGGATTTTCCCGTCCCATAGAGACCTGACTTTGCTTGCAGTGTGCTTTACTATTGTATCATCAAAGGTAACCTGACCATCCGATCCCATGGCAGCCTTGCCATTTTTGACAATCCCAATAACAGTAGTAGACCTTGTTATCATGTTTTAATTATACTTTCAAGTGAAAGTTTATAAAAGGCGTGGTTGACAGTTCGAGTAGTGAAAATTATAATAACTTTAAAAGGAGGAACAAGATGAAATTTTTACTGTTATTGGTTTCCATAATACCGAATAAAATAGTTATAGATGGTGTATTGCACAGAAACCAGTTTGCAGCTTATTATAAGGACACTTCCACAATATATGAGGGCGTAGAAGTCGCCCCTTCTGCACATCTTTCGCTGGACAGTGTGTTTGTGGCAAGAGATACAGTTAATCTATATATAAGAATTTTTACGCACGACACGCTGTGGCTCGGTGGGTATGGAGACCTATTTGTGTCTATTGATACCCAGAGTGTCTCAGGTGGAGAGTATTCTCCCCTTGCGAAACATGTGGTATTTGATGGTAATCTGCCAGATTATGTATTATACGTAAACGATAACAATGACTGTAATCTTCTTGCATGGGATGGGACTGGGTGGTATAGCACCAACACACCTGTATTATGTGCAGGGGCTGGGGAGCATCCTGATTTTGAAATTTCTTTCCCAGTTGACTCTATAAATTCCCCATCCAGTATAAATATTACTGCTTACACTACATTCAAAAAGAAGGGAGATAGCGTGGTTGACTATTCAGTTCAGGATAGTGCTTTTCCACAGATTATAGTTGACGGTAATAGAGAACCAGAATACATATTTATGGGAGCATCCGATCAGGGAGGGGGAGATGGAGCAAATCTCGACAGTTTATTTGTAACATGGGATTCTCTTAACCTCTACATTTTTCTTACCACACAGAATACATCTTCATGGGATCTGGCGTATGGATTTGCCCTTGATGTGGATCAACTCCCGCAGAGTGGATATTATACTGGAGAAAGTGATGCATGGGGACGTCTTATAGATTTCGGAGATACCCTCTCATCAGAACCTTATGCACCGGATTATGAGATTTATTTCTGGTGGAGTGGTTCAGATACTTCCATTACAAGTTCGAATTTCTGTAAGTGGAACGGAAGCGGTTTTGATTATAACACAGATTTTTCACCATTCTTTGCTTTTAAGGGAGGAAGTTCCGGTCTTAAAAGTCTTGAGGTGAAGATACCATGGGATTCAATAGGTGGCTTGCATCCTGAGATACTTTTGAGTGCATGGATAGCGGGAGGCTCAAACTCAAGTGCAGTGGATGCCATACCACACGATGACCAGATATCCAATAATGCTGATGAGTGGACAGATGTTGATACGATTTATACTTATGTGGTGATTACTCCTGACAAGCCTATTATTCAAGATGCTATAAGCACAGTTTTTCAGGGAAATGGCTCATCCTCCGATACTATTTCTGCGGATAAAAATGTTTCTCTCACCTCTTCTCTTATTACTTTCGGTTACTATGATTATTCTAACTGGGGGAACACGCCAGTAGGTTTCCTTTATCCTATTGATGGAGTGGTTGATACAGGCGGATTTTTTGAGGATGAAATGCTATCTGCCACAGACTCAAAAAATGCATGGCTTACGTGGAGTTCAGACTCTCTCTATATAGGCTATACGTATCAGGCTTTTGATGCAGGGTACGGAGGAGATGGAGACCTGTTTGTATATTTTCAAACAGATTCTATATCTTCAATTGTTCCCTATTCGGACCCTGGTATACACTATGCAGTTGATTGGTGGGGAGGGGATAGTATAATACTTCCAATGAATATGGACTATGCACTTGCTATTGAAGATGGAAGTTACTATGCACTTTACAAAGCGGACAGCTCAGGGTGGCAGGTAATTGCCCAGAGTACGGACAACGACTTCCCGGGTGTGGCCTTTGTAGGGTACGATAATACCTCTCCAGAAAATGGAGTTACAGAGGTCTCCGTAGCTCTCTCTGCCCTGTCAAACCCTGCTTATCTTGGTGTTGTGTTTTTCGCTCATACAGATAATACCGGTATAATATATGGCATAAGTCCATCTGATACAGTAGCTCTCTGGAAAACGTCCAATAACGGAGATGGTGTGAATGACACATTATATCATTTCTGGGGTATTTACAGAGTGAATTCTTCAGGACTTCATGTAAATTCCATAAAGGACTATTATTTACCAACAACTGTAACAGAGCAACGTAACAATGAGAGAAGTGCTCTATATTTCAGGGATGGATGTATCTACCTTAACTCAAATCACAAGCAGGAAGAGGTTATTATTTATTCTGTTACAGGAAGAATCGTAAAACGTGAAATAGTAGGTCCTGGAAATCACAGAATCTCCTTAAAAGGTATGCCAAACGGTGTATATTTCGCTAAAACAAGGAATAACAATGATAAACTCAGGTTTATACTTATTAGACGCTGACTATTCTTGTGTCGAAATAATGAACACATAGGCTAATACCCCTATATTACAGTAAAAATACGTTGATTTGATGAAGTTTTTAACCTCTTTATGTGTGTCGAAAAAGTGTGCATATTGGGGATCCCATAAAAATCATAACCCAAAGTGTTACAATGAATTGCCCCGCTGCTCTTGACAAAATGCTATATAGGTGTATAATATTCACATAGCAGGAGGTATAAAATGAAAGATGTTTTAAAAGTAATGTTGGGTTTGGTGGTGTTTTCGGGGTTTGCTTATTCTGCGAGCCCATCGGGTGAGCCAGGTGATGATATGGCTCACGCTGTTCTTATCCGGCCAGGCACTTATACGGAGTATCTCGATTCAACCGACAGGCATGATTTTTATAAATTTGAAGTTAAACCGAGAGATTCGGTTACAGTAATATTGACACCAACTGGAGGAAATGATTTTGACCTTGCACTCTACGATTGTAAAGGTTACATGGTTGCCAATAGTGAAAATCCTGCAGGACAGAGAGATATTGTATATGGTCTTGTGAGTGATTCCTCCTGCCAGTACTGGTATGTGGATGCATTTGAGTACAGTGGCAAAGGTAATTACTACCTGGAATTAAAGAAGGATAGTGTAAAGGCAGAATGGACTATTATGGTTTTCTTGAATGGTGACAATAATCTGGAATCTTACGCATATCAAGATGTTAATGAAATGGAAGCAGCTCATCCTGGTCCTTATGTAAATGTGGTGGTTCAGTTTGATACAAAGAGTGGAACTACAAAAAGGTATCTCATAAGAGGAGACAATGATCCAAATAGAATTACCTCTCCGGTTGTGGATAACCCAGGTGAGCAAAATATGGGTGATGGTAATACCCTTGTAAACTTCGTAAGATGGGCAGTTCAGAAGTATCCTGCTAAAAAATATGCTCTTATACTCTGGGACCATGGTTCAGGATGGCATAAAAATGTAACTTCAGTATATTCACCCCTAAAGGGTGTGTCACAGGATGAGTCCAGTGGTTATGATATGATAGAGGTTTCCAGCGGTGAACTTGCAAGCGCGCTTTCTCAGATTAAAAGCATCATCGGCAAGAAACTCGACTTTCTTGGCTTTGATGCATGTCTCATGGGCATGTGGGAGGTACTCGATGTAATTAAAGATTACGCAGACTATGCCACTGTGTCTGAAGAAACTGAAGGAGCCCAGGGATGGTATTATACAGGTTTTGTTAATATAAGACAAAATACCTCTCCTGCACAGCTCGCATGCAATATTGTCAACTCTCAGAGAGGACTTAACACGCTGGCAGCAATAAATCTTGGTGTAATTGATAGATTAACCGGAGCAATCAACGATTTTGCGGAGGCTTTAATTAATTCCAGGCCAGCATATTCTTCTGCCATTGACAGGGCGAGAGCACACTTTAATGGGGCTTATTCAGGTTATGACCATGAGTATGGGTACGAATCAAGTTGGGGCAACCATGAAGATATTGATATTTACAGGTTTGCTTATTATATAGCCAACGACACCACTCTTCCTCAGCAGGTCAGAGACCGCGCAAGAGATGTTATGAGTGCTGTTGCCGGTGCGGTAATAGACTTGAGTACATCTTCAGATTATAGAGATGATTCTCATGGAATTTCCATATATTATCCGAGTGATCCAAGAAACTACAATCATTCTCCATTTGGTGGGGATTATGATAGATTGCCTGTAGCAAGGAAAACAAAATGGGATGAGTTTATTAAGGGTGAGGAAGGTGGTTCCTCCTATGATTACACATTAACTACTACATCTTTCAACTGGATAGATACAAGAGATGCTACTGGTATAACCGGTGATGATCAGACCAAGCCATTCTCCCTTCCATTCACATTCAAGTTCTACGGTAAGGATTACAATAGCGTATATGTTTGCAGTAATGGGTTCTTGAGTTTCACTTCAAGTTCTACTGCTTATAGACCACAATCCCTGCCCAATAGTGCAAGTCCTAATGCAGTTATTGCTCCTTTGTGGAGAGATTTAAATCCAAGTGCGGCAGGCAATATAACATACTATGCAGGGAGAGATAAATTCGTTATAACCTGGGATGGCGTGAAAAACTATGCTAACGATTCGAGGCAGACCTTCCAGGTAATACTCTATCCTAATGGAGAGATTGTATTCCAGTACAGGAATGTGACCAATGATGTGGCAACTTCTATAGGTCTTGAAAACGAGAATGGTTCTCGGGGAAAGGGTGCATCATCTCCGAGAAATGGTATTGCCTACAGGTGGGTTCCAACTTCTAAAAACATTCTTTCTTCCATGGAGGATTTGAGCGTCTTTAAGGGTGCATACTTCCATAATGGCAATCTGACCATAGAATTTAATACGAGACCTTCTTCAAGGATAGATGTGGATGTGTATAATATTGTGGGAAGACGTGTTGTATCCCGTAGTTTTATACCAACCCTTAGTGTAAATATGCCGCTTGGGACTCTACCACGTGGAGTTTATATTGTGAAGGTTATGGCAGATAGGAAATCGTATACTTCCAAGTTCTTCGTGATAAAATAGTAAAAATTCTTATGAATATTTGGTTAACGGGCGGCTAAAAGCCGCCCGTTTTCTATTTTTTATTCAGAGAACAGGTAAAATGGTTTATACTATAGTATGCACCTTTTGGGGTTTCTTGCATCCTTATATTCCTTCTTTGTCAGTATAGAACTTATTGCCGGGGGGTTTAAGTTATTCGGCAAGGACCTCGCGCACGCTATCATGGGATATACAAGTAATCCTCTTGTTTCACTTTCTATAGGCATTCTTGCCACAGCCCTTGTGCAATCCTCTTCTTCTACAACTTCTCTGCTTGTTGGTATGGTGGCGGCAGGCACAATACCGATAAGACATGCTATTCCTGTTGTTATGGGAGCAAATATAGGAACAACTATTACCAATACACTTGTATCTGTGGGGCACATCACAAGAGGTGAGGAGTTTAAAAGAGCCATGGCAGCGGCCACTGTACATGATTTTTTCAATCTCCTATCAGTATTAATTCTATTTCCTCTTGAGTTGCTCTTTCATCCAATTGAAAAAACAGCACATTTGTTCACGCAGGCTCTTGGGAATGTAGGAGGTTTTAAGCTGCTCTCTCCTGTAAAGGTTATTGTAAAACCTGCGGTACACGAGATAATACATATATTACACGAAAATCCGGTATTGATTGAAGTGGTGGGCATTATTCTACTTTTTGTGTCTCTGAAATTCCTCACGGATACAATGAAAAAGATGGCACTCAAGAGAATAGAAGCATATATAGATGAGTTTCTTTTTAAAACTCCCTCAAGGGCATTTTTGCTCGGACTTCTCCTTACAACGCTTGTTCAATCGAGTTCTGTTACGACCTCGCTGGCTGTACCCTTCGCAGCCGCAGGTCTTCTCACACTTGAACAGGTTTTTCCATATACACTTGGAGCAAACGTTGGTACAACTGTGACAGCCATAATGGCCGCACTTATAACTAAAGACCCGAGTGCTATTACTGTTTCATTTTCTCATCTTTTCTTCAATCTTTACGGTATACTCATT
The DNA here is from genome assembly GCA_027038175.1 of Caldifarciminota bacterium. GTDB lineage: Bacteria > Hydrothermota > Hydrothermia > UBA1063 > CAJXJZ01 > CAJXJZ01. The sequence goes on from JALVYB010000035.1 coordinate 24,976, forward strand.
GTATACTTTTTATTGAAAAGGATACCTCTTACGCTTGCCCGCAAGTTGTCTGAACTTGCGATAAGCAAAAAGCCTGTTGTTGTAGTGTATATTGTGGTGACTTTTTATGTGTTACCCTTTATAATTTTCATAACATGGAGGTAGAAGATGGCATTTAAAAAAATACTTGAGTTTTTAAAAGGAAAAAATATACTTGAAGAGGTTAAGAATGAGGCTCTTACTATGTTGCAGGAAACAAAGAGTATGTATCAGGAAGTAAATGGCTATATATTTGAAAGAATAGATGTGGATGTTGACGTTTATCAACTTGATAAGAAGGTAAATAAAACCGAAATAGAAATAAGGAAAAAAATACTTGAACATCTTGTGCTTTCAACTGATAAGAATGAACTTGTTCCTTCTTTAATAATCACAAGCATAGTGATTGATATAGAGAGAATAGGCGATTATTGCAAAAACATGTTTGAACTCGTTAATCTCTATCCAGATGAACTTAAGGGGCACAAGATAGTGAATGAACTTAAGGAAATTTCTGCAAAAATAGAAAGGGAATTTGATCTGACTTATTATGCTCTCTCTGAGGGAGATAAGGGGAAAGCAGAAAAGGTTATGAAAATTCATGGAGAGTTAGGAAAAAGATGTGATGAGATACCTGGGGAAGTGTTAAAAGATGAAACTATTGATAAAAAAATGGCTGTAATAACAGTTTTGCTTGCAAGGTACTTAAAAAGAGTGAGTGCACATTTGTGGAATATATCTTCAAGTGTATTAAATCCGTTTCCCAGAATAGGGTACCATCCGGAAAGTAAATTTTAAAAGGAGGGTTGCTATGAGGAAGTTTGGTATAGGAATTCTGGTATCCATGGTGTTGTTTAGTGCCTGTGCTAAAAAGAAAGTCCCATACTATCTGTTTCATATAGGTAGAGACGCCATAGTGACAGATAGCACCGGTAAGGTAATAAAGGATACTTTTTATATGAGGGTCAATCTCGGTTATTCCTACGAAAAAATTAAAGGGATAGACACTGTACTTGTCCCAAGATATGTCATAGCCATTGACCCGGCAAGACATATTAAGTTGTCCATGTTTAATGGCGTTGCAGGCATTAGAGCCAAAGACCTGTCAGTTCTATTTAATTTTACCCCAAGAAGGATGACATATGCAAAAGGAGGATATGGAGTACAATCAGAGAGGCTTGTAAAAATTATAGAAGTAGATTCAGGTTATGTCATATTTACCTCTATGAATATTTACTACATTGACAAAAGTGGAAATGAAAAGGGGACTCTGGAAGTGTTTACGTCAAAGGAGTATTATGGTTTCCTGATAGTGGATGCGTATAAAATAAATTCTCAGAACTTTCTGGTTATAGGTGATCAGGATTTTGGTATATACAATTATGAGAGAAATACCTTTAAAGTGGTGAAACACGGAAGGCCAAGTACAAGGGCGTTTTTCCTTGATGGATTGATTATGAGAATTGAGGCAACAAAGAGGACTCCCTATGAGGCAAATTATGTGCTCTATAAATACAATTATGCCGGTGAGGATGCAGGTTCAGTAAGAATGCCTATGTTGAAGAATCAGTATCATATCCTCCCGTTTGTGCTCAACAATATACTTTACGTTCTTACTGAGAAAAAACTCTATAAGATAAACCCTGAAGATTTTTCTGTTGTTAGCAGCGTTAAAGTGGACACTAAATACGACAGTATATGGAATACAGAAGATATGTTTATCCTTTATTCTGCAAAGAGCAAAAAAATAGCCCGGATTCCACATGACCTTTCCAGATTTGAGGTTGTTTCAGATGATGTGGACTGCAACCACATTTATGTTTCAAAATGGCTTATATCCTGTGAAAGGAATGATACCACTTTTGTTCATACCCTTGATTATGCGCCTCTTATTTCACTTAAAAACGTTTTATTTGTAAAAGACATGTTCATTGGAACAAGGGTTAAAGATACACTCACGATTTATCAGTTAAGGGATACGTTTTTGCATATTCCGTCTCCTTACTATACCTATCAGAGGTCTCTCATGGAAGAGGATAAAGATGAAGGTAAATAACCGTGCTATAAGGAGGCAAAATGGACATAAAGGAAGTTAAAGAACTGATAGCAGAAGGAGAAATTATCAGTATTGATGTAAGATATTTTGATATAACTGGCAGAATGAGACATGTTACCGTATCCCCATCGTATTTCAACAGAATAATGGAAAAAGGGGTGGGCATAGATGGTTCAAGTGTACCTGGATTTGCTACTATACAGAACAGTGACATGCGTGTGAAACCAGATTTGAGTACGGCTTTTTGGGACCCATTTGTAGATGGGATGTTAAACGTTTTTGGAGATGTATATCTTGCTGGAACTGAAAATATTTTTCACAGGTATCCAAGGCATGTTTTGAGAAAGGCCGTTAACCTCATAAGGAATCAAAATATTGCTGATGACATATTTGCTCTTGGAGAACTTGAGTTTTATCTCTTTAAAGAAGTTCAGTTTGAAGACGATTTTTTCTTGCTTGATTATTCAGAGGACCTTGTAGGGGTCAGAAAGGGGTACCATATTGCTGAACCACTGGATGAATTTATAGAAATGCGCAATGCTATAGTTAGTATACTTGAGGATATGAATATAAAGGTTAAATATCACCATCATGAGGTTGGTACAAAGGGACAACATGAAGTTGAACTTGCCTTTGCGCCTGTACTCTCAATAGCGGATCATGTGGAGGTTGCCAAGTATGTAATAAAAAAGGTGGCAGAAGATTGGGAAATGAAGGCTACCTTTATGCCCAAGCCAATCTACGGAGAAGCAGGCTCAGGACTTCATTTCCATTTGTATCTCTTCAAAAATGGTGTAAATATTTTTAATATGAGGAAGGGCAAATTGAATAATACAGCGCGATTTTTCATTGGAGGTATATTGAAACATGCAAAAAGTCTCACCGCTTTTACTAATCCTTCAACCAACTCTTTCAAAAGGCTTATGTCCGGATTTGAGGCTCCAACTGCTATAAATTATTCCATAGCCAACCGCTCAAGCGCTATACGAATACCCGGATATGCGGACAAAAGAAGCATTGATATAGAGTATAGACCTCCTGATGCTACGATGAACACGTATCTCGGGCTTGCCGCTATAATCATGGCAGGATTAGATGGCATCTTGAATAAAATAGACCCCGGAGAACCTGTTGAGGGCAATGTATATGAAAAAGCGGACGATTATGAGCGTCTTCCTTCAAGTCTCTGTGAGGCTTTAGATGCTCTTGAAAAGGATAAAGAGTACCTTCTTTTTGAGGATGTTTTTACTGAAGATTTAATTAATGAATGGATAGAACTTAAAAGAAATGAGTATAGGGAGGTAAGTCTCAGACCGGTGCCATTGGAGTTTAGAATGTATTTTTAGTATTTGAATACTTCTAAATCATGCATTATCATATAGAACCACAAGAGGAGGAGTAAAATGGCACATAAGAAAGGAATGGGTTCAACCAGAAATGGTAGAGATTCTATTTCTAAGAGGCTTGGTGTTAAAAAGTATGCAGGTGAGATTGTAAAAGCAGGCAATGTGCTTGTGAGGCAGAGAGGTACACATTTCCACCCTGGTTACAATGTAAAGAGGGGTGGGGATGACACCTTATTTGCACTCAAAGACGGCAAAGTAGTGTTTGAGAGGCGTAAAAACAGGATTTATGTGTCTGTTTATCCCCTGAATGCGTAAATCCATTCAGGGGCTTTCCCTTTTTATTTTACTTTTAATCTCCTGTAAATCTTTTCATAATCCGTTTAATATCCCGGTTGGTGAATCAAACTATTCGGAAAATACACCTCTTGGTGTGGTATACACTCTCAGGCAGGCATATATTTCAAGAGACTTAACGCTTTATCTTTCCTGTCTTCACCGTGATTCTTTTCGTTTCTATTTCAATGCGCAGGATACGGTGGTAAGAAGGATTTTAGAGACAGACCTCGGTATAGACTCCATGGTGTGGGGATTTGAAGAGGAAAAATTGGCTACAGAAGCCCTTTTTGAACTTTCGAGTTCAATTTATCTCGAATATCTAAATCCGGTGAGTTTTTTCTCTTCTGATAGCAGTGTCTTTTATTTCATGAGTTCCTACTACATGGTAGTCGGAGAAAGGGGGGGAAACTCTGAAATAGCAGAGGGAAAACTCGTTTTCACACTCAAAAAAGACTCTGGCAAATGGTACATTTTCAGGTGGGATGATTATCCGTTATAGTATCAGGTAACTATTTTAACCCCGTTTTCCTCTACAATGACCGTACATTCCTTTTTCACAACTCCTTCTGGAAGTATGAGAGGTGCATGCACCATTGCAAGTACCATGCCTTTTTGTATTTCCTGAAACCTGTGTTGGACAACTATTGTGGTTATAGGATCTTCCTCTATAAGAAGTCCGACCCCATGTGCAAACCCCTTAATATAGTACTCCAGAAGTCCGTAATCCTTGTAGATCTCCTCTATTTCTTTTTCAATATGAATAAACTTTTTCCCGGGCATGGTTTCTTCTATTGCTAAAGTAAACGCCTCTTCCATCGCTAAGATAGCATTTTCTACTCTGTCAGAGACTTTTCCTATCGGATAACTTCGGGAAGTATTCACATAGTAATCGTTAAAGTCAGCGCCTATAACAACTGATACTATTTGCCCTTCCTCTATATAGACATCTCTCATTGGTTCTGCGTGGATTCTTGGTATGGCTGAAACATACACCTGTGGAGCCTCACTACCTTCCATCATGAGTTCGTGCATTATGAGCGATGCAACTTCAAGTTCTGTTCTCCCTTCTTTAACGACTTCCCTTGCAACCTCTCTCCCGGTTGCAGCAATTTCTCCAGCTCTTTTTATGGATTCTATTTCATACTCGTCTTTTAACCTTCTCAGTTCCATTATAAGCGAATGTGTATCTTTTATCTCAACCTTAGGGTTAAGTCGTTGAAATACTGCAAGAAAGAGCATAAAAGAGTCTCTTTCCACCGTATATTCGAGTCCTATTGTTTTGTATCCATTTTTCTTAATCCACCCTGTAACATATGCCATAAGTCCTTCTGCATTACTATATTCCACAACGTTTTTAATCCATGAACGCTTCAAGAATCCTTCCTTTTCATTCTTCACAACGAGAGCAATGGGTTCTCCTTCCTCCGGGATAAGCAAAGAGGGGCGGAGCCAGCGAGTTCCCGTAAAGTAAGTAAAAGATGAAAGAGCCCTAACAACTGCGCCTTGAATACCGGACTCTTTCATCTTATTCTGAAATCTTTTTACCCTTTCTCTATAAATCTCTTCTGGAAAGTGCATTTTTTACTCCCAGTCAAGAAGTCTCTTTTGTCCTTCAAGTTTCCTGAGATGTGATACTTCCTGTGTAACCTCAAGTGTCCCGCGATAATTACCGTTCTCATCCCTTATAGCATAATAGGTAATATATACGAATTTTGGTCCTATCTGAATCCAGAATTCAGCCGTGTCCCTTTTCCCACTTTTGAATGCCTCTAAGATTTTATTTACCATATACACGCTTTTGGGTGGATGGCAGAGTTGAACAGGTCTTCCGATTATTGATGGTGAACGGGGAAATATCCTTTTACCTTCTGAATAGAACTTCACCCTGTCATTTTCATCAATGTATGTAATATCTACGGGAAGGTGTTTAAATATAAGTTCAACGGTTTCAGGATTCAGAAAACCCACGTTTATCTGGAAATCTCCTTCCTTTCTGATTTCATAATTATCAGGCACAAGTTCCACGTTATTCTTTTTAAATTCGTCCTTCATATGCTGTGGAATTGATGAGAGCATCTCTTCGGCACTTATTCCACTAATCTCGTGTGGAAAGACAGGTTTCGTCTCAGGGTTCCATTCATTGCCCGGTGTTATTCCATAATAACCGAACTGTTGTTCCTGCATCTTTATCGCAACCCATTCTCCTTCGGAAAGAAGAGTCTTAAGCGTGGGATAAAGTATGTTGTTTTCTCTGAACACCATATCTACAAGAGCAGTTGAAAGGTCTCTTGCCAGATTCACTATGGATTTCAGTGTATCTTCGTCTTCTGGTGTTGCTCTATTTGTAAGGTTTACAAATTTCTTAATCATTGCTCTTATTTCATCGTGTTTTCTCCATAGAACCTGTGATACGGCGTTAAGCCCTCTTCTCTCAATATGGGGAAATATAATCATCTCTTCTCTGTCATAATGGGTATAGTACACACTCTTTATTTTCTGTGCCAGTTCCTTAAGCGTATTCAGTATATTTTCCCTGTCTTTTTTGTCAGTGACCCTTTCAAGTGTGGCTGCATAGAGACCAATCATCTCTGCATCTTTGGTTATAGCCTCGTTCTCAAGTGCAAGGGTTTTGAGGGGATGCCCATCCTTTAGGTCGTCTATTTTTAATGCGTTCTGTACGGCTTCTCTGAAAATTAATACATGGAGGTCGCATAATTTGGCAATTTCAGATGCTTTAATGCCTTCTTTGACGAGTTCCTGCTCTATTAAAGGGATTTCAAGAGGACTTACGTTTTTCAGAACTCCTTTAAACTCATCTTTTAATTCCTCTGGCTTTGCTCCTTGATGGAGCTTTTTTATTATCTCTTTTAAAAGAGATTTTTTATACTCCGAGTTTTGCAAAAACTCACTCATTTTTAAACCTCCTTTTTTCTATTTTATATTTTTCAAGGTCTGCTGCTTCTTTTAAATTATGTGACTTAAGTACGTTGATAAACGCCTCATATGCCTCTTCAAGAAAGTCCCTTGCGCCGCACTCTGCATATCTATCGCATGTTGTAGGACCGTGTATACATGGAACAGGATAGAGTGTGCTTTCAAGGGCATTTACTATCTCATATATAGTAATTTCCTCCGGTTTTCTTAGAAGTCTGAATCCTCCGCCTCTTCCTCTTGTGCTCTCTACTATTTTCGCATTTACAAGCCTCGTCATTATATTTTCAAGGTATCGGAGAGGAATATTTTGTGCCTCAGCAATTTCCTTGAGTGATATAGCCTTTTCTGGCCAGCGCTTTGCAAGTTCTATCATTGCCCTATATCCGTATCTCGATATGGTTGACAGTTTCATTGTTCCCCTTTTATCATAATTCCTATAGTTTTTATGATATTTAAATTATACAAGTTAACATCTGAAATGTCAAGTGTTTTTTGTATGCTTGTGTGGTATGAGTTAAAATTATTAAACTATGATAGACCCAAAGTATATACGCGAAGATATTGGAAGACTTGAAGATGCATTAAAGAAAAGGGGCGAAAAGCCTGAGGTAGCTCGTGAAATAGCCGCACTGGATAGAAGAGTTCGCGAACTGAAAAAATACCTTGATGATTTGAGAAAGGAGCGTAATGAAAAGGGTAAGCTTATTCCACTTATGAAGAAGGAGGGAAAGAATGCTCAGCCCGTGCTTGAAAGGCTTAAAGAGATAGCCAGTAAAATAAAGGAATACGAGAAGGAACTTGATGAAAAAGAGGCAGAATTAAAAGAGAAACTCCTTTTTATACCGAATATTCCACATGAGAGCGTCCCTGTGGGTAAGGATGAGGAGGATAACAGGGTTGTAAAAGAAGTAAAGGGTATAGATCCCCTTTCTGAAAATCCATTACCCCACTGGGATATAGGTGAAAAACTTGGTATTATAGACCTTAAGAGGGCTGCCAGATTGTCTGGCTCAAGATTTTATTTATTTAAATCCTTTGCTGCTAAACTTGAAAGAGCGCTTGTAAGTTTTTTCCTTGAGGAAAACGCTAAAAAGGGATATATTGAGGTATTACCGCCATACCTTGTGAGGGAGGAGATTCTGTATGGTTCTGGTCAGTTACCCAAGTTTAGAGAAGAACTCTATAAAACGCAGGACGATTTATACCTTATTCCAACAGCTGAAGTTCCCCTTGCCAATTTACACAGAGATGAAATACTGAATGAGGATGAGCTGCCCATATACTACATGGCGTTTACCCCGTGTTTCAGAAGAGAAGCCGGCTCTTATGGTAAGGATGTGAGGGGTATTATCCGACTTCATCAGTTTCATAAGGTGGAGCTGTTTAAATATACAAAGCCAGAAGAATCTTATGATGAACTTGAAAAAATGAGAGAGGACGCAGAAAGCCTCCTGCAGGCACTCGGGCTTACATACAGGGTAGTGGAGTTATGTACGGGAGACCTTGGTTTTTCTGCTGCGAAAACCTATGACCTTGAGGTCTATGCACCTGGTGTAGGTAGGTGGCTTGAGGTTTCAAGTATATCCAATACTGAGGATTTTCAGGCGAGGAGAACCATGACCAGATTCAGAAGAAAGGGGCAGAAGAAAACAGAGTATGTGCATACATTGAATGGCTCCGGCCTTGCGACACCAAGAGTGTTCATTGCCCTTATTGAAACCTACTATAAAGACGATGGAACAATAGAGGTTCCAGAGGTACTGAAGAAGTACATGTAATATGAGCACTTTAAAGGATGATATTATCCGTATCTGTAATGTGCTTTATGACAAGGAGTTTATCTTTGCCACTGATGGTAATGTTAGTGTAAAGAGTGGCGAAAGGATTATAATTACACCACGGGGTCTCAGAAAGGAGATAATGAGTGTGGAAGACCTTGTTGTTGTCGATAGAAATGGGAATGTTCTTGAAGGCACTCATGAGCCTTCCAGTGAGATTTTTATGCATCTTTGGGTCTATGAGGTGAGAGATGATATAAATGCTGTAATTCATGCTCATCCCCCTTATTCTACGGCTTTTTCCTTTGTAATGCCCAGGGAATACACCCCTCAGCTTGCAGAAACAAGAGACCTTGTGGGAAAGATTGCGTTTGTGCCGTATAGAGAGCCTGGTTCTAAAGAGCTTGCACAGGAAGTTAAGGAGAAAATAAAGGATAGCATGGCTCTTATACTCCATAAGCATGGAGTGCTTGTAGGTGGCGTGGACCTATGGGATGCTCTTTCAAGGCTCGAAAGGCTTGAATTTGAAATGCAGGTAAGGATGTTAAGGAGGGTATTTCAATGAAGTGGACAGCAAATAAAGTAAGGGAAACCTTTATAGAGTATTTTAAGGAAAAAGGGCATGTTCCTGTTCCGAGCTCCCCTCTACTGCCTTACGGGGACCCCACATTGCTTTTTACCAATGCCGGGATGAATCAGTTTAAAGATTACTTCCTTGGAAAAAAGGAAGCGCCCTTTAAGAGAGCCACATCATGTCAGAAGTGTATGAGGGCAGGTGGTAAGCATAATGACCTTGATAATGTTGGCTTTACAAAAAGGCATCATACCTTCTTTGAAATGCTCGGTAATTTTTCCTTTGGAGATTATTTTAAGAGGGAAGCAATAAAATTCGCCTGGGAATTACTGACAGAGGTGTATGGACTTGATAAGAGCAGATTATGGGTCTCTGTATTCCGGGACGATGATGAAGCATATAATATATGGCGTGATGAGGTGGGAGTGAGTGAAGACAGGATTCTAAGGCTTGGAGAGAAGGACAATTTCTGGGAGATGGGAGATACAGGACCATGTGGACCCTCCTCTGAGATACATTACGACCTTGGAGAGAAGGAAGACCCCAATCAGAAAAATCCCGGTGAAGAAGGCGAAAGATTCCTGGAACTGTGGAATCTTGTTTTTATGCAGTACCACAGGGACGAAGATGGTAATCTTCATCCCCTTCCAAAGAAAAACATAGACACAGGGATGGGGCTTGAGAGGATTTTGAGGGTACTTCAGGGTGCAGACTCAAATTTTCACACTGACCTTTTTATGCCCATAATAGAGGAAGTTGAGAGAATTGTGGGTGTTAAGTATTCAAAAGGAGAGGACGGTGCACCATTCAGGGTCCTTGCAGACCATTCAAGGGCACTAACAATGGCAATTGCAGATGGTATATACCCATCTAACTACGGAAGGGGTTATGTTCTGAGGAGGATACTGAGAAGGGCACACAGGTTTGCGCAGAAGATAGGTTTTGAGGACAAACCCATTTTATACAGGCTTGTTCCTGTGGTAATCGATGTTATGAAGGATGCCTATCCAGAACTCCTGGACAAAAAGTCTGAGATAGAAATTATAGTCAAGAGAGAAGAAGAGAGGTTTATTGAGAACATTGCCAGAAATCTTCCGAGATTAAGAGAGGAATTTGAACGGGCAAAGGATAAAAATGGAATTTTAAGTGGTAATGTGATTTTCACCTTTTACGATACTTATGGACTTCCCATTGACCTTATAGAAGAATATGCAGAATCTTATAATGTAAAACTTGACCTCGAGGAATTCCATAATCTCATGGCAGAACAGAGAAAAAGAGCAAAGAAACAAAAGAAAGCCTCGTTTGAAATAGGACAGTGGAAAGTGTTGTCAGACGAAAAAAGCAGCGAGTTTATTGGGTATGAAACCCTTAATACCATAGCAAAGCTTGTGAAGTTTGCTAAAGAAAAAAACAGGACGTATCTTGTTTTTACCAAAACACCTTTTTATGCAGAAAGTGGTGGACAGGTTTCTGATAGAGGGTATGTTGAGTTTGAACTTAATTCGCAAAGATACAGGTTTAATGTGGTTGATGTGCAAAAACTAATGGGTGAAATAGTGCACGTGGTAGAGGGAGATTTTCCTGACATCAAAGAGCCTGTTGAGTGTGTTCTTGTTGTAGATGAAAATTATAGAAAGGGGAGTATGAGAGCCCATACTGCAACACATCTTTTACATGCTGCTTTGCGCGAGGTGCTTGGAACCCATGTACGACAGGAGGGTTCTCTGGTAGAACCGGATAGGTTAAGGTTTGATTTTCTCCATTTTAAAGCGATGACAGAGGAGGAGATTTTAGAGGTTGAAAGACTGGTAAATGAGAAAATTATAGAGAACATCCCTCTTGAATTTCAGTTTATGAAGTATCATGATGCCCTCAAAATAGGTGCAATGGCGCTCTTTGAAGGAAAATACGGTGAAACTGTGAGGGTGGTAAAGATAAACAACTTTTCTATTGAATTGTGCGGTGGAACTCATGTAAACAGAACAGGCGATATAGGTCTTTTCAAAATTATTAAAGAAGAGGCGTCAAGTTCAAATATAAGGAGAATAGAAGCCTATACCGGACTTAAGGCAATTAATTTTATTGAAGAGAGTAGTTCTATTTTATCGCGAATAGGGAAATTACTTGGGGGTGATATAAAGTCTATACCTGAGAGAGTGGAAAGGTTGCAGGATGAGTTAAGGAAAAAGGATGAGGAGATAGACAGACTCTATGGAAAAATGGCAGCCTGGGCTCGGAACAGACTAAGTCATAAGGAAATAGAAGGATACAGAGTTTTTACAGGTATATTTGAGGGGGTTGATATTAAGTTCTTGAGAAAGGTTATGGATGTTATGAAGAATGTAGAAGGTGAGGAAATTTTACTTGTTGTGGCAGCGGTTAGAGATAGTAGCTTCAATGTCCTGGTATATAGTGGAGTAGATAAGATAAGTGCGGTAAAGATTTTGAGGAAAATGGGACGCTATATCAAAGGTGGGGGAGGTGGAAATGACAGAAAAGCAGAGGGGGGAGGAAAAGACCTTGAAGGTCTCCGTAATGTGATAAATAATATAGAGATGATTTTAAAGGAGGAAGGCTGATGGACATATTTGAGAAGTGTTACAAATTCGAAGAAGCAGACAAGGCAAGAGAAATGGGATTTTATCCCTATTTCTATCCTGTTGGGTCTGCTGAGGATACAGAAGTAGTTGTTGATGGAAAGAAGAAAATAATGTTCGGTTCTAACAATTATCTTGGACTTACAACCCATCCTGCTGTAATGGAGGCTGCTAAAAAAGCCATTGATGAGTATGGAACAGGGAGTTGTGGCTCAAGGTTTTTAAATGGAACACTTGATATACACATTGAACTTGAAAAAGAACTTGCAGAGTTTGTCCATAAAGAGGCTGCCTTAGTTTTCAGCACGGGGTATCAGACCAATCTCGGTATTATGTCAGCCCTTCTTGGAAGAAACGATGTTGTGGTGCTTGATAAGTGGGACCATGCCTCAATAGTTGATGGTACAAGGCTCGGTTTTGCCAAGGTGGAGAGGTTCAGGCACAACGATATGGACCATTTAAGAAAAATACTTGATAAAATACCGCCTGATAAGGGAGTGTTGATTGTGGTTGATGGTGTTTTCAGTATGGAAGGTGATATTGCAAAGTTGCCTGAACTTGTCGAGATTAAGAAGGAATACGGTGCGAGACTGATGGTTGATGATGCTCACTCTATAGGGGTACTTGGACCCCATGGAGCAGGAACAGCAGACCATTTTGATATGTTTGATGAAGTTGATATAATCATGTGTACTTTCAGTAAGTCCTTTGCCTCTTTAGGTGGGTTTGTGGCAGCAGATACCAAGGTAATAGACTATATAAAGCACTTTGGAAGACCTATGATATTCAGTGCCTCTCTGCCACCTGCCATGGTTGCTGCTGCAAGGGCTGCACTTGACATAATAAAGAATGATAAAGAAAGGCGCGAAAATCTCTGGAGAAACACAAAGATGTGGCAGGATGGACTTAAAGAGATGGGATTTGATATTGGCGATACAGAAACCCCGATAGTGCCCATAATAATCGGTGATGACGAGAAGACCTTTTTCTTCTGGAAGGCTTTAATGGAGGCTGGTGTATATACGAATCCGGTTATTACTCCGGCTGTACCGCCAGGAAGGCAATTACTCAGAACAAGTATAATGGCAACCCACACGGAGGAGCAGATTGAAAGGGCTCTTCACATAGTTGGGGAGGTCGGTAGAAAATTCGGGATTATAAAATGATGTTTGACCTCAGTGTTTCGTCTATTCTTGGAGAAGCGTACGAACGCCTTAAGAAAAGGCTGGGGTTTTATATTGCCCTCATTGTTGTGTATTTACTTTTGATGGTTGCCTTATCCTTAATAGGTGAGAAACTCGGAACCGTGGGCAATATTCTCATGCGTCTTGTGGAAATTTACATAAATGCAGGTGTCCTCAAAATTATAATCAAGGATATAAATGGAAAGGAACCGGAATTATTTGACATGTTCACTGCGCAGGATGTGTATATAAACTTTCTTGTTGCTGGAATACTATATGGACTTGCAGTAGGGTTTGGTGTATTGCTACTTATTATTCCTGGGATCATTTTCGCTATCATGTGGCAGTTTTACAAATACGCTGTGGTAGATGTAAAACTGGGCCCTGTTGAAGCGCTAAGGTATTCAGGAGAGATAACAAAAGGTTACAGGTGGACTGTATTTGGTATTGATATTGTTCTTGTTCTCGTAAATATAGCGGGGGCATTGGCACTTGGTATCGGGCTTCTTTTTACAATTCCACTTACAATGATTGCCGAAGCTGTGATGTATAGAAGGTTGAAAGAAAATTACGAGGGTGTGATAGAAGAGGATTCAAATCTGTATAGTGCATGAAGAGGTTTTCCGCTCTTTTGGTAGTTTCTATATTCATTGCAGGATGCTCAGGAAATAAAGGTGTGGTTGGAGGGGAGAGTTTTACAGAAGAAGGACCGGTACTCGTTGACGCTACGCTCTCTTTAGACATAATTAATGGGCGTCCCCGTGGAGTTACAGATTATTTTTATTTTGATGATACGGTTAACGTGTATACTCTGTGGCAAAATGTGAAAGATACAGATGATGTTTCCTTTTACTTTTATGACCCAGGCGGGAACCTTCAGGATTCATTTATTATAAACCTTTTCCCGGGAGAGTTTTCCACTGCATTTGTATCTTATGTGCCATCTCACATTGAAGGTGACTGGGAAGTAGTTATATATCTTGGAGAGGATTTTCAGAGGAGTTTGCTTTTCACGTTATCTCAATCTCAGGGAAAATAGACAATATGGCTTGTCAGTTTTTCTATAAGTTCCCGATTTAGTAGAATACGTTTTTTGGCTCTGATAATTGGATTCATCGCTTTCTCAATTTCCGGCTGTGCCTTTTTAAATGCCTTATATCCAAGTTCCAAGATTTCATCCAGACGATCAAACTCATACCACTCGTATTCAGAAAGTTCTGGAGAAATAATCACATCTGCGAATTGACTTTCAATATCCTGTAGTCTTCTGAGCGAGATATACTCGCATCTTATGAGTATCTCGGCCGCATTGCGATACTCTCTTTTACGGGGTAGAGACCTGGAAACGTCTGATGCTATTATAACATCGCAATCGTCTTTCAGAATTGGTATTGTTGGGAGGTTATGTGTTATTCCTCCGTCAACAAGCAGCATATCGCCAAGTCTTACGGGTGGAAGTGCTCCGGGAAGTGCGCTTGTTGCTTTCATTACTTTGTGCATGCTTCCTCCCTGGAATGCTATATCTCTTCCCGTTACGAGGTCGGTAGCCATAATCCTGAGTTTTTGTTCGTACTGTTCAATTAGAGTGTCTTTACCGTAAATGTGCGTAAATATTCTATCGCGTGTTTCTTCATCAAGAAATGACTGAGACACGAATGTTTTGGCCATAAAGACCTTCTCCCGGATGTTACTGTAAAGTTTCTTGAGTTTGTCTCTTTCACTGAAAGTCTCTTTGAAGTTGAGAGAGTGAAATAGAGGACTTTCTCTAAAGGAGCGAAGGGTTTCGTATATCTTTTCAGGGTCTTTGTGTATAGCAAAAAGGCCTGCTATCATTCCCCCGGCACTTGTGCCTGAGATAGCATGAAATTCCTTTAATCCCATTTCAAAAAGTCCCTTTAGCACTCCAAGATGGGCATATCCACGGGCTCCTCCACCACCAAGGGCAAGACATACTTTCATGTTAAAACTCCTTCATTTTATAAAAGTATAGACCAAAGTTAGCGGATACCAAATGAATGCATCGGGAGTGTCTTTTACCATACACTTTTTGCACTTTATCATTTAAATACAAACAGGAGGGTAAAAATGGCAGATATATGGGAAAAATTAAAGGCGAGTTTTGATAAGGTATCAGAGAAAGCGCTGGAACTTGCAAAGGAAGCCGCAGAAAAAACACAGGAACAGGCGGCTGTGGCAGCGGTCAAAATTGAAATTATGAAAATAGAGAAAAATATGACAGAGAAACTTGCCAAAATTGGAAGTATGATTTATGAGCAGATAAAAGAGGGTAAGGACCTTGAAAAAACAGAGGAAATGGAAAAACTTGTGAAGGAATTGAAAGAACTTGAGGCAAAACTCAAGGAATATAAGGATACTCTTGAAAAAAGCAGGGAGGAAAAATCAAAAGATGAGTAATGAGAAAAGGGATGAGTACGCGATAAGACAGGAAAAAATAAAAGAACTTCTTGAACTTGGTATAAATCCTTATCCTTATAAATTTGAAAAAAATGCTGACTCTGTTTATTTGAAGAGTAATGCGGATGACCTTCTGGAGAAAGAATTTTCCTTCGCTGGCAGAATCGTTTTGAAAAGAGTGTTTGGAAAATTGATTTTCGCCCACCTCAGAGATGAGTCAGGTGATCTGCAAATTGCAATTGAAAAGAATAAAGCACAGGTAGCAGGAACCACGCTTGATGCTCTCAAATTCTTTAAGAAGTACTGTGATATTGGAGACTTTGTTGGTGTAGAAGGTACTCTTATAAGAACAAAGACAGGCGAGCCCACAATTCTCGTTAAGAGACTGTATTTCCTTGCAAAGGGCTTGAGACAATTACCAGAAAAATGGCATGGACTTCAGGATAGGGAACTTATTTACAGGGCAAGGTATCTTCACCTTATTGATTCCCTTGAAGCAAGGGAGGTATTTAAAAAGAGAACAAGGATAATTTATCTTATCAGGAAATTCCTCAATGACAGAGGTTTTTATGAATTTGAAACCCCCATACTTCAACCAGTTTATGGGGGAGCACATGCAAAACCTTTTAAAACGCATGCCAATGCGCTCAGAACAGACCTGTATCTCAGAATATCAGATGAGCTCTATTTAAAGCGCCTACTCGTGGGAGGTTATGAGAAAGTTTATGAATTTTCAAAGGATTTCAGGAATGAGGGTATCGATAGATTACATTATCCCGAATTCCTTGCACTTGAAGCCTACGCAGCATACTGGGACTATAATGACATGATGAAACTTGCAGAAGAGATGCTGTCTTTTCTGGTAAAGGAGATATTCGGAAGTTACGTTATAGAGTATCAGGGGGAGAAGATAGATTTTACACCGCCATTCAAGAGAATAAGTTACATAGATGAACTCTCTAAGAGAGCCGGATTTGACATAGTAAATGCTGACACGGATAGAATAAGGCAAAAGGCAAAGGAAGAAGAACTATCCGGCTGGAATAAACTTGACAGGTGGAGGCTTATTGACAAACTGTTTGATAAACTCATAGGGGATGAAATAAAGGATCCAACATTTGTTCTGGACCATCCAAAGGCTATTTCTCCTCTTGCAAAAACCCACAGAGAGAAGAATGACAGAGTGGAACGATTTGAGCTCTTTATACTGGGAATGGAAATAGCCAATGCCTTCAGTGAGCTTAATGACCCAATTGACCAGAGAAAACGTTTTGAAGACCAGCTTAAACAGAGGGAAGAAGGAAATACTGAAATACCACCGGAAATCGACATGGACTTTGTTAATGCTCTTGAGTACGGTATGCCTCCTGCAGGTGGTATTGGGTTTGGTATAGACAGAATAGTTATGCTTTTGACCAATCAGCATTCCATACGGGACGTTATTCTATTTCCCCAGCTTCGTCCCAGAGAGGAAGATTGAGAAGAGAAGAAAAATTCATTGTTAAGCAGTATTTAAAGGCAGCAAGAAGGGGTTTCCTCTCCTTCTTGCTGTTTTTTTCTTTTCTTGGTATTTTCATTGGAGTTGCTGCATTAATTATCGTTATTTCTGTAATGACTGGATTTCAGAACGAACTTAAGGACAGGATTATAGGTCTTTCTCCCCATATAATGGTAACAAAGTTTTTCGACTATCCCATAGAGGAATATGACAGTATACTACAGATTGTTGACTCTATAAATGGAGTTGAGGAAGCGCAGCCTTACATTCTCACAAAGACCATCGTTGTGAAAGGTGATTATACAGATGGTGTTGTATTAAAGGGAGTAAGAAAGTTACCTGAAATTATTGATACGTCTTTTACAATGGGAGATGGGCTTTTAAAGGACAAAACCTGTATTATTGGTGTTAATTTGGCAGCGATGATGAGGGCAAAACCCGGGGATACCCTGAGGTTTTATGTCCCCAATTCCGCCAGAAAAACACCCTTTGGTATGGTGTTAAAATCAATAGACCTTGTGGTGGAGGGGGTCTTTGATGCAGGAATGTACGATTATAATACCTCTTTTATCTTTACTCCTTTGCAGGATGCAGAAAAAATTCAGGGACATGCGGGAGTCTCTGGTATAGAAATAAAGTTGAAAAATCCAGAAAAGGCTCCTTATGTGGCAAAACTCATTGATAAAAAATTAGGCTATCCATTTACTACAACCACGTGGATAGATATGAATAAGAGCCTTTTTTATGCCTTAAGGCTCGAAAAAATAACGCTTTTCATAGTTCTTTCCCTTATAGTTGTTGTGGCATCATTTGGTATTATCACCACACTAATGATGCTTGTTCTTGAGAAGACTCAGGAGATTGGAATATTGCTTGCAATAGGATATAAACGTAGCCAGATAAGGAGAATTTTCGTAAGTATTGGCTTTATTATTGGTTCTGTAGGGGTTACAACAGGAGCATTATTTGGAGTGGTATTCAGTTATCTTTTGAAAAAGTATCAGTTTGTGCATATGCCAGCTGATGTCTATTTCATAGACCATGTTGCAGTGAGGGTGAATCCCAGGGATGTATTGATAACCGTGGTTTTTGCTCTTCTTATAACGTATCTTGCGACGATTATACCTGCAACCAGAGCATCGAAACTTGAACCTGTGGATGCATTGCACTATGAGTGAGGAAATTTTAATAGCAGAAGATATAGTAAAGAGTTACAGGGAAGGGCAGAACAAACTTATTGTCCTAAATGGTGCCAGTCTGAAGGTAAAAAAAGGTGAAAAGGTTATAATTACAGGTCCATCAGGTTCTGGAAAATCAACGCTTTTGCATCTCCTTGGAGGCCTGCAGAATCCGGATTCAGGAAGGATTATTGTAAAAGGTATGAGCATTGCTGACCTTTCTGAGGACAGGCGCGCAGAAGTTAGAAAAAAGTATATTGGATTTGTTTTTCAGTATCATTACCTTTTTTCAGAGTTTACCGCGCTTGAGAATGTCATGATACCTCTAATTCTCTCAGGTAAGAGCGAGAAAAAAGCGAGAGAAAAGGCTTTGCATTTACTTTCCCTTATGGGCATAGCAGAAAGAAAAGACCACAGGCCCAATGAACTTTCAGGGGGTGAGGCACAGAGAGTACAGGTGGCGAGGGCTATTGCCAATGAACCGGAGATACTCCTGCTTGACGAGCCAACAGGTAACCTGGATCACAAAAGGGCTATTTCCCTGATGGAAATACTTCTCAAGCTAAATGAGGAAATGGGGACTACTCTATGCATGGTAAGTCATAACAAAGAACTTGAACAGTTTTTTGATTACCGTTATTCTATTAAAAACGGGAAGGTAGAACGTGAAGATTGAAAAGTATCCACCCACATCGTTATACTGGGAGAACTATGTAAAATCCCTTGAAAGCTGGTCCTTCTTTTATCTTCCTGACTGGTATGTCCCCTTTACAGGACCCATCAGGGAGGCGTATATAGAGGTATTTGATGAAAAGGTATTTCTTCCCCTCCTTGAAAGGAGATTCCCTCCGTTTTTCAGGCAGGTGGAGTCAGGTCCCTTTGGAGGGTATGGGGGGGTGCTCGGCGAAACCGGGAGTCTTAATGACGAGGAACTTGATTTTATAGTTAAGAGGTATTACGAAAAGGCAAGATATGCTTACATTGCGCTTCATCCAGATTATAATGATAATAGGCTCATAGAATTATATGAGCGGTATTTTGAAAAACATGTACTTTCAACGCATATGATTGACCTTTCCCGTACCGAGGATGAGATTTTCGAAGGGTTCACAGATGCCAAAAAGAGAAATATTAAAAGGGCACAGAGGGAAAAACTTCATGTAAAAGAGATAAAATCAGAGTACGCCATAAAAAAATACTACCTCATGTACCTTGATTCTTTGAGAAGGTGGAATGCAAAGAAAATTTTTAAACTGGATTTTTTCAAAAAACTCCTTGAAAGCGACCTTGCATCACTCTATATGGTTCAGTATCATGGAGATTATGTGGCAGGGGCTATAATTCTAAAGGGTAATACTGAAGCGGTTTACTGGCATGGTGCTGCTTTTCAGAGATACTTCCAGTTAAGACCCAATGACCTTTTGCACTGGGAGATTATGAGGTCACTGAAATCTCAGGATATTCTGATTTACAACATGGGTTCCTCCAACAATATTGAGGGGGTTGAGCGATTTAAGAAGGGTTATGGGGGAGTTGACAGAGAGTACCTCTTTTTCAAAAAACAATGAAATGCCTCATTATAACCCCCTGGTGTGATGACCTCGACTTAAATACCGTTAAAGGTACCCCTGAGAATGCCTATCTTTACAGGGAACTTTCAAAGAGGGGAGTGGAGATTCAGGTACTCTGTCCTGATGGTAAAGGTATTAAACCGTTAAAAGTGGGCAGACTGTCTTTTTTATATGAGGGGGTGTATGACAGGCAGATTATGGATGCAATAAGAGAAAGGGATTTTGATTTTGCCATAAGTATTACCGGGCTTGGAGCAAAAGCCCTGAAAAAGACAGGAAAGCCGTTTTTTGTAAAGTACCTTGGTGCATTTGATTACTGGCTTGTGAGTAAAATAAGGAGAATACTGTTTCACAGAAGATTTTATCGCAGCCTGAAGGCATCTCCAGAGAAGGTAGTAATGACTGACGATGGAACAGACGGTGAAAGGGCAATAAGGGATGCAGGGTATAAAAAAGAGGTGCTTTTTTTGAAAAATGGTTATTTTAAAGAGCTTTTGAATTTAGAGAAGTCAGAAACAGATAAAGTAAGGGTTGGATTTGCCGCATCCCTTGAAAAGATAAAGGGTGTGGATTATCTCATCTCCATCATTAACAACTTAAGGGAAAAGAAGCATTTAAAGTTCATAATCGCAGGCGCAGGTTCTTTTAAAGAAAAGATATTAAAGCTTGAAAAAGAAAACCCTGAGATGGTGGAATACAGGGGGTATCTCAGATATCTCGATATGGCAAACTTTTACAGAGATGTTGATATATTGCTTTCTTTGAATCGTTATGCAAATGGCACACTGCCTGTGGTGGAGGCTCAGGCAGCTGGCATACCTGTTGTCGCCTTTGATATGCAGAAAACCTCGGATTTTATAAAGAACAACGTTTCCGGTTTTCTCATTGAGCCATTTAATTTAGAATCCATTGAGTTTTTGCTGAACACTATTAAAAAGAAGCAACTTCTGGGGATGAAGAAAAATATTCAGGAATTTGCTAAGAAGAACTTTATGAATACAGAGGAACGTGCAGTAAGAGAGGTTGACTTTTACATGGAGGCTTTAAATGAAGGCTATTAAAAACTCAATCTGGCTTTATATTGCCTATGTGTGGAATTTTTTAGGCGGTTTTATACAGCTCAAAATACTCACCCTTGACCTTGATAAAAA
This sequence comes from Caldifarciminota bacterium, assembly GCA_027038175.1. Taxonomy (GTDB): domain Bacteria; phylum Hydrothermota; class Hydrothermia; order UBA1063; family CAJXJZ01; genus CAJXJZ01. The sequence goes on from JALVYB010000035.1 coordinate 45,615, forward strand.
GATACTTGGAAAATACTTTTTCGCAGGTGGGCTCGGTGTACTCATAGGCTCTTTAGCTCAGATAGGTTTTCCGTATGTATTTCAGAGATTTATTCCCCGCTATGATACTGAAAAAAGGCAGAACGACAAACTAACGCTTGTGTGGTTTGCCCTTTTGTTTCATCTTCTTGTCTTGATTTTGACCCTGCCTGTAATGTACTTTGTTTTCTGGCAGAGGCTTGAGTATGTCATTCTTTACATGGGATTTTATCTCATGTCGCACATGGACCTCTTTTTCAATGTGTATATTTCCCAGAGGAAGGCAGAGCCTGTAACTCTTTTGAGAGGCATATACTATATAGTTCTCATTATCATGCTTCTTGCCACAAGACCCCTCAATGTGCTGCGTGTATCATATTCAGTTCTCACAGCAGGTATCTTTGTACTTCTCCTTACCTATATGCATCTTCCCCTTCCCCGGAATTTTGGTTTAAAAAACTTATCAAAGGTTTTTGCAGAAATAAAGAGGTACTTTCTCTATTCCCTTTACACCCATCTTCTTGGACCATTCTTTATGTACGTGGACAGGCTAATGATACCGCCAATGCTCGGTTTTGAGGCGCTTGGAATTTTTCAGATAGCACGGAAACTGGAGCAGGGGGCAAGAGGATTCCTGTTTGTGCCAATGGCAGCCTTTGCTCCGGAACTTGCAAAACTCTATGAGGAGAATAGCCATGAGGAATCCTCCGGTATTCTCAGGAAATTAACAGTTGTATATGGAGTTGCTGGATTTGTAATAGCGGGTCTTTTTATTGTATTTGGCAAACCTCTTATTACTCTGGTGTCAAGCAGAGCCTATCTTTCTGCCTATCCCCATCTTGTAATACTCATGATAGCCTTTTTCTTTGCACTTTTGTATGCTCCTTACACAACCTACAGAAGGTCGCGTGATGGGATGGACTTTTTCTTTAAGGTAAATGCTGTGTGGCTTGTGTCCTTTCTCGTATTTATTCCCTTTACAATAAAAAGTTTAAAGCTCTATGCCTTTTCCTCTGCTATGCTATTTGCCACGTGGGCTGTGCTCCTTTACTGCGTTAAAGACTATTTAAGAGAGAAGAAATCAGCCTGACTTTTCAATGTAAATTTTGCCGTCTTTTTCAGTTACTTTAATTGTATCACCACTCTTTACCGCATTTTTGATTAAGAGTCGTGCCACAGGATTTTCAATTTCCCTCTGAATGAGCCTTTTAAGCGGTCTTGCTCCGAATTCAGGAGAATAACCCTTCTCTGCGAGGTACGATAGGGCTTTATCGTCAACAGAAAGACCTATTCCCTTTTCTCTGAGTGCGGCCTCGAGTTCAGAAAGCTCCAGCCTTACAATTTTCTTTATATCTTCCTTTGATAGCCTGTTGAAAAGCACAATCTCGTCTATACGATTAATAAACTCAGGTCTGAAGTATTTTAAAAGTTCTGGCATTATTTTATTGACCTTTTCTTCCCTGTTCCCTTCTAATGTGGGAATGATGGAGGAGGCTATATTGCTTGTCATGATTATTATGGTGTTGGTAAAATCAACAACCCTGCCATGACTGTCCGTAAGTCTTCCGGAATCAAATATCTGAAGCATTATATTGAACACATCAGGATGCGCCTTTTCTATCTCATCAAACAGAATAACCTGATAGGGTCTTCTTCTCACTGCCTCTGTTAGCGTTCCTCCTTTTTCGTAGCCAATGTATCCTGGAGGTGCTCCTATGAGTTTGGATACAGCGTGTTTTTCCATGTATTCTGACATATCAAACCTCAAAAGAGCATCCTCATCGTCAAACAAAAACCATGCAAGCTGTCTTGCAAGGTGTGTTTTACCAACTCCGGTGGGTCCCATAAACAGAAATACACCCATGGGTCTTTTCTTAAGTGTTAACCCTGCCCTCTGTCTCCTTATTGCATCTGAGATTACTTCCACAGCCTCATCCTGACCTATAACCCTCTTTTTCAGTATCTCCTCCATCTTAAGCAGTTTGTCCCTTTCAGATGCCAGAAGGTCCTGAACAGGAATACCTGTCCACTTTGAAACCACCTCAGCTATATCTTCCTCCCCCACGGTATCGCTTATTTTATTCTCCTTCTGCCATTTTTCGAGTTTTTCCCTGTATTCTGGCATTATTTTATCCAGTTCCTCTTTAAGTTTCTTTGCCCTCTCGTAGTCTCCATAACTTGTTGCTAATTTTCCCTCCTCTGTGAGGTGTTCCACCTTTTCTTTAAGTCTTTTCAGCTCCTCTGGCATTGCAGATAGTTTTATCTTCTTCATTGCACAGGCTTCATCAAGAAGGTCTATGGCTTTATCAGGGAGTTTTCTGCCCTGAATATACCTTGCTGCAAGTTTTGCCGCCTTTTTAAGAGCCTCATCGAGGATTTTAACCTTGTGATGCTTTTCGTACCTCTCCTTTAACCCCTTCAGGATTTCGTATGTTTCCTCAACTGAAGGTTCTTTTACAAATACGGTTTGAAATCTCCTCTCAAGAGCGCCGTCCTTTTCTATGTGTTCCCTGTATTCATCAAGTGTTGTTGCACCGATTAAGCGAAGTTCACCTGAGGCAAGTGCAGGCTTCAGGAGGTTTGCTGCATCTGTTGCTCCCTCTGCTGCACCTGCTCCCACTATTGTATGGAGTTCATCAATAAAGAGTATTACATCTCCTCTCTTTTTAATCTCATCTATTACACTTTTCAACCTCTCCTCAAACTCGCCCCTGAATTTTGTGCCTGCAAGAAGATGGCCTATGGACAGAGAGAGGATTTTTTTATCCTTGAGTTCATCCGGCACATTTTGCTCAACTATCCTCTGTGCAAGTCCTATGACAATGGCTGTTTTCCCGACACCCGGTTCTCCAATGAGCACAGGGTTATTCTTGGTTTTACGGAGAAGAATCTGAATTACCCTTTCAATCTCGCTATCCCTTCCTATCACAGGGTCAAGTTTTCCGTCTTTTGCAAGTTTTGTGAGGTCTTCTGTGTACTTCTCAAGTGCGCTGTACTTTTTCTCTGCCTCAGGGTCTGTAACCCTCTGGGAGCCTCTTATCTCATAAAGTGCCCTGAAAATACCTTCCCTGTCAATGCCAGAATCCCGTATGAGTTTTAAAAGTTCTCCTGTTGCAAGGGAAATAAGGGCTAATAGGATATGTTCCTGTGATACATATTCATCCTTCATCCCTTCTGCCTCTTTTTCCGCAGCTTCAAGCACAGAAAGAGCATTCTGGGACATATATATTTGAACAGGTGTGCTTCCACCGTATTCAACCTTTGGAAAAGTGTCAAGAATATCTATGAGTTTCCTCTGCACCACATCCGGATTTTTCCCCATTTTCAGGAGGATTTCCCGTGTTATGCTGTCTTTTGTATTTAAAAGTCCGTAGAATATATGTTCAGGCTCAAGTTGATTGTGTTTAAACTTTCTTAAGGCGTCCTCTGCCACCATAATGGCCTCTTTCGCCCCTTCTGTAAACCTATCTATCCTCATCTTTCCCTCCGGAATTTGTTTTTAAGGTGTTATTAAGTAATAATTTTTGCACGGAAGGTCAAGGTGGGGGTGTGATTTAGTTATAGGGATGTGAGTTAAAATGAAGCAGGTTATCTATTTTTTTGAACATTTCACAGATTATTTTATAGACACTTACTCATTCTTTTTTAGGAGACATACTGCACCTCGGTACGATTATTTTTGAGTAATAGCACATCTTTGATTTACTAAAAGTTTTACTATATAATTTGGAGAGTATGGGGTTTGAGGTAAAGGAATACAGAAGCACTGTGGATATAAGGATAAACATACGAAATATTTCGTATGTGCTCAATAGGTATATGCGCAATAATTCGGATATGAACGAATTATCTGCCAGCAAAAGGAAAATTGATACAAAAAAGATATGGAACCACTAACAATAGTAATAACATATGTTTCACTTAAACTGTTAGATCAATTGATCGCCGACCAAGGATACGGTTGGTTAAAAAGATTATTTTTTCCTAAAAGGAAATATCAAAATGAATTAGTCAGAGTTATTTATAAAACTATTGATGAATACGAAAAAAAATATCCCATAAACAATAATTTAAATGGAAAATTCCCATTTTACCATTCTTATATATTGTTTGAAGAATTTAATAAGTATATGTTGTTTAAAAAATTTGATACAGTTGCAACAATAAAAGAAAAATTCAAACAAAACCCAAATATTTTAATCCCCACAGATGAAGAAATAAACAATTTTTATAAAATTTTCATAAAACAGATAGAACGAAATAAAAGATTAAAGAAACTTTTTATTAAAGAAAACTATCAAGAGGAAATCTTTAACATTTCTAATATTCTCAAAAAGATTTACGATCAAATTGGATTTCTTCCTGGTGAAAAATGGTTTGAAAAACAGTGTAAAATATCTATTGATGATTTAGGAAAGCGATATACACCTGAATTAAATGTAGATTTAGAGATTTCTGATAATTTTGAATCCCTTGGTAGAACCAAGAAATTTGAACAAAAACTTTTAAAATATCTTGACAAGATACTAATAAAGGGTAGAAAGGTTGTATCTCAATCAGTAAAAATTGATG